>CAYMYD010000105.1:0-7978 GCA_964394535.1 uncultured Propionivibrio sp.
ATACCGGCCTGTCACGCCGGGGGTCGCGGGTTCGAGCCCCGTCCACTCCGCCAACAAATAAAAGGGTTAGCGATTCTTTCGCTAACCCTTTTTGCTTTTATATTCCAGAACTTGGAATATCCCCCCTTTTGAAGCGGCGCTTCGCCTAAAGTCGGCACACTGCCAAACCATTTTATTGCAACTACAAAAATATATTGACAAGGTTTATTTATATAACCACAATTATTTTTATGGAAACACGCTACCTCTGGGACGAAGCGAAACGGCTGGCGAATCTCGCCAAGCACGGACTGGACTTTGTTGCTGTCCACTATGTGATGGAAAGCGATATTCGCTACGAAGTGGAGTCCATCCGCCACGGCGAACATCGAAAACAGGTTTTCGCGTATGTTTTTGAACGGCTCACCGTGCTAACGGTGATTTATCTTCCGGGTGATCGGCAGCGCATCATCAGCTTCCGTCCCGCACACGCCAAGGAAAGAGAGGCTTACCATGACTGGCTCGAAAATGACTTCAATGACCCTCGCTGAAATGCGCGCCGCCTGCGAACGCGGAGAAGACCTTTCGGACTGGGAGCGCATCCGGGCGGACAAACTCGCCGGCATCGAACCGGAAGAAGACGAGGATTCCCCCAATGCCTCCGAATTGATGCGCGAAACCATCGAAAAAGAACGCGCCGCCAGAAAACGGGGCCGCCCGGCGGGTTCGGGCAGCACGGCGCAATTCACCCTACGCATGAATGCGGAAGCACTTTCCCGCTGGCGCGCCTCCGGCAAGGGCTGGCAGACCCGCGCAGCGGAGGTACTGGCAAAACACGCGCCGTAGGCCTGGCTTTGACTGGAGCGGACAACCCTTGCTCACGACGCCCCGATTCGCTTCATCTTCCGCCACAGGGTCACCCGGCTGATGCCCAGACGCTGACACACAACCTCGGCGGAATGGTGGACCAGCAGCTTGCGGATGATTTCCGCCTCCATGTCTTTCAGCGAACCGCCTTCGGGAAGCGTCATGAAACGGGCCTCGGCTGAAGGACGTCCCTGTTCGTCGAGAATCTCGGCGATACGCCGGGCATCCACCGACAGGGCCGGATCGTAGGCCACCACTTCCGCCACATTACGCAACTGCCGGGCATTACCGGGCCAGGGATAGGCTTTCAGCAAATTCCGGGCGGCTGTTGAAAGTCGCATCGGCTGACCGGAAAACTGCTGCAGGAAGTGCTCGAAGATCAGCGGAATATCCTCGCTGCGTTCACGCAGGGGCGGGATATGCAAACCGACAACATGAATGCGGTAATAGAGGTCAAGACGGAATTTCCCGTTCTGTGTCTGCTGGAACAAATCCCGGTTGGTCGCCGAGATGATGCGCGCATCGACCGGAATGATCTTGTCGTCGCCGATACGCATCACCTCCCGTTCCTGCAGGACACGCAGCAGGCGGCTCTGGATTTCCGGTGCCATTTCGCCGATTTCATCGAGAAACAGCGTTCCCTCGTGCGCCATTTCAAAGAGTCCGGGCTTGCCGCCCTTGCGCGCGCCGGTAAAAGCCCCATCAACGTAACCAAAGAGTTCGCTTTCCAGCAGGCTGGGCGGAATCGAGGCGATATTGACCGAAACAAAAGGCCCCTTGCTACGACGGCTGTGGTGATGGATGCTTTGTGCAAAAACCTCCTTGCCGGTTCCGGTTTCCCCCTGGATGAGCACGTTCGAATCGTGCCGGGCGTAGGTTTTGGCGCGCTCGATCAATTGCCGTAACGCGGGTGATTCGCCGATCAGATCATCAAAACGGTAACGCGCGTACAAGCCCTTCTTGTAGAAAGAAGAACGGATTTTTGATTCGGAAGCATGGATCTGCGCTACCTCGTGCAGGGTAATCACCTGACTGCGCAACTGACCGCCCAACTCCAGCGGAATAGAACGGGCAATGACATTGTTGCCGTTGATCGAAGTCACCAACTCCTTTTCGCCGGGCGGAAAAACGTCGAGAAGTTGCTGGAAATCCGCTGTACCGCTGGCCGAGTTCTGACACAGACGCCGGGCATGACGGTTGAAAAAACCGACTTTTTTCTCAGGGGTAAAAGCAACCACAGCCTCGTCGATGTTATCAATGATCGCCTTGAGCTGCGCCGCCTGGAGTTTCTCCTGTTCCTTGGCGGCCAGAATGCGCCGGGCTTCGCAAAGCGCGGTGCGGATCGAAAACTCACCACTTTCAAGGAAGATCGCCTCGACACCGAGTTCCCGGGCGGTGTTATAGGCGACACGACAACCGATGATGGCCTGGAATCCCCCGGAAACCATTTGCCGCACCATTGTGGCGATTCCTTCTTCATCGGCTTGCGGACGAAAGCAGACCTCGGCATCAAGAATCTGGAAATCACCAATCGCCCCGCCAAAAAAATTGGCCCGGCTGACAATGCCGATGCGAACCAGACCCCGGGCAGTCAACTGGTGCAGGTTGCTGAGCAATTCGTTGAGCGACATGGAAATTTCAACGACGCTGATCTCCGGCAGGGTTTTTATCCGTTCGGCGATCCCGCCGCGTGAAACGACCACTTCCACTTGCGGATGACGCTGAACAAGCGCAACGGCGCCTTCATCGTCCGAGGTTTCCACGAGGATTTCGATTCCCAACTCGGCGGCGACAACCGGTGCCAGCGCCGTGATGCTGGGCATGGGGCTGATGAACAGGATGGGGGTCATGGCAAGGCAACAAAGGTTAACGGAACTCGAATATAACACTTGTTTCATTTATGAAATTTCACATCTTCCATAAATGAAACAACAAGACAAAAGCGCTCCTTAAAAAACAAACACTTAAATGTGGCACAGATTTTGCCATTTCATGAACAAGCCACGTTAACGGATACCGATTCGTAGCCTGGTGAAATCGAGTTTGACCATTCCATTCACAGAGGAGGAAACATGAGCAAGATTTTTAACACCAAGCTGAAGAATCTGGTTCTGGCCGGAGCCTTGAGCCTGTTTGCCAGCGCAGTGCTGGCGGCCGACTATTCAATCAAGGTCGCTTACGAAAACAACCCGGGCGAACCCTTGGATCTGGCTGTCCAGGAGTGGGCCAAGCTGTTCGCCAAAAAAACAGGCGGCAAGGGCGAACTCAAGCTTTTCCCCAGCTCGCAACTCGGTTCCAAAAAGGATGTCACGGAGCAGATGAAACTGGGCAGCGGCATCATCACCATTACTGACGGCGGATTTCTGGCTGACTACGTTCCCGATTTCGGCATTCTGATGGGCCCCTATCTGGCCAACGACTACAAGGATCTGTTCAAACTGGCCAAAACACCGTGGTACGCCGATCTCTCCGAAAAACTGGCCGCCAAGGGACTGCGTGTGCTGACCACCAACTGGCTCTATGGCACCCGTCATTTCCTGCTGAAGAAGCCGGCGAAAACCCCGGAAGAGTTGAAGGGCGTCAAGCTCCGCTCGCCGAACAACCGCATCCAGATCGAGGCCATCCAGTCGATGGGCGCAACGCCGACGCCAATGCCTTTGTCGGAAGTCTATCCGGCACTCTCGACCGGCGTCATCGACGGCACCGAAAGCCCGATCAGCGTGTTCTACGCCATGAAGGCCTTTGAAGCCGCCAAGTATCTGGTCAAGACCGGCTATATCCACAATATTTCTCAGTGGATCATCGGCGAAAAATACTTCAAGAAACTGCCTGCCGATGTGCAAAAGGCCCTGATGGAGTCTGCGGAAGAAGCCGGCGACATCATGACCAACAGTGTCATGAAGGCCGAACAGGAAGCGGTTGAAAAGCTGAAACAGGCAGGTGTCACGATCATCGAGGTTGACCGTGAGGCCTTCAAAAAGGCGGCCATGCCCACCTACAAGAAATTCCCGGAATGGACTCCTAGCCTGTATGAAAAAGTACAAGGCTACATGAAGTAAAAAAACAAGCTGCGCGGAGCAGGGGAGGAATCGCCTTCTCCGCGCAGGCAACCAACAAAAACTCAAGGAGTGTCACATGAGGAAGAATTTCCTGAAGAACCTCGATGATTATTTGGGTAACACCGCAATGATGGCCATCGTCATCATCACTGTTACTGCCGTCATTACCCGCTACGTGATGAATCGCCCGATTCTGTGGGTCGAGGAAATACTGATCACCATCTATCTCTGGGCAATCATGCTCGGTGCCGTTTGCGCCATGAAGCACCGCAAGCACATCAGCATCGACGTTTTCTTTGCCATGCTTTCGCCCAAGGGGCAGCAATACGCCCAGTACATCAACGACGTGATCTGCATCGTCGTCCTCTGCACCTTTGGCTGGCTGGGCCTGCAACTGGCACTGGAATCGGACGACAAAATCACGCCCATCATGCAGATTTCCTACTTCTATATCGATCTCGCCATTCCCGTCGGCTGCTTCTGGATGGCGCTCTATCTGCTCGGTCACATGATCAGTGATTTCAAAAAACACCGCCTCGGGGGAGAAGAAAAATGAGCGTCGGAATTGCCTGCCTCGTCCTGATCATCGGCTTTGCCATCAACCTGCCGGTCTTCATCGCCGTCATCTCATCCAACCTCGCGTACTTTTTCCTGGCCGGAGACGCCAACCCGATGATTGCCGCACAACGCATCATTGGAGCTTCGGAAAACACCACTCTGCTGGCGATTCCTTTTTTCATTTTTCTGGGGAATCTCCTGAACCATGCGGGCATCACCCGACGCCTGCTGCAACTCTCCGACGTACTGACCGGCCACATGAAAGGCGGGCTTGCCCAGTCCAACGTGATGCTCTCCGCCCTGATGGGCGGCATGTCGGCCTCCAACGTGGCCGACTGCGCCATGCTGTGCAAAATGCTCGTCCCGGAAATGACCCGCCTGGGTTACGGCAAGGCGTTTTCAACGGCTGTCACCGCCGCCGGATCCCTGATTACCCCCATCATTCCTCCTGGCATGGCGCTCATTATCTACGCCTATGTGGCCGACGTTTCGGTGGGAAAAATGTTTATGTCCGGCGTCATTCCAGGGCTGATGTGTTGCGCCGCGCTGATGACCACGATCGGCATCGTTTCGCGGCGGCGAAACTACAAACCCTCACGGGCACACGGGCCGACCTGGCCGGAATTCTGGGCAGCCTGCAAAGCCGCCTCCGGCGGACTGTCGCTGGTGATTGTGATTCTGGGCGGCATCCGTTTCGGCATCTTTACCGCCACTGAAGCCGGTGCGATGGCCGTCGCCTACGTGATCTTCCTGGGTGCCGTGGTTTACAGAGAACTGAAATTTGAACACTTCAAACAGGCGCTGCTCGAAACCACGCAATCAACAGCGACGATCATGCTGATCATCATGGCCTGCTCTGCTCTGGCATGGTTGTTTACCTGGGAACAAATCTCACAATCCGTCGCTGCATTCATCACTGGCTTCTCGAAAAACCCCTATGTTTTTCTGATGGTATTGAACGGATTCCTGCTCTTTCTCGGCATGTTCATCGAAGGCAATGCAGCGATCATCGTTCTGGTGCCACTGCTGATGCCGACGGTCAAGTTGCTTGGCATCGACCCCATTCACTTTGGCTTGGTCATGATTTTCAATCTGGCAATGGGCTGCTTGACCCCGCCAATGGGTACGGTAATGTTTGTCGCCAATTCGATTACCGGCACCAAGGTCGGTGAGTTCTGTCGGGCCGGTGTCCCGCTCTACATCGCCTTATTTATTTGTCTTTTGTTGTTCACCTTCTTCCCGGCCATTTCAACCTGGTTACCCTATCTGTAAATCAAAGGAGTTTTGAATGAAAACAACGATCACCAACGTCCGCGTCCACGACATCCGTTTTCCCACCTCGCGCAACAAGGACGGTTCGGATGCAATGAACGCCTCCGGCGACCATTCGGCGACCTATGTGATTCTGGAAACCGACTCCGCCCTTTCCGGCCACGGCCTGACCTTCACCATCGGGCGCGGCAACGATCTCTGCGCCGAAGCCGTCAAAGCCCTGGCCAAACTCTTCGTGATTGGGCGCACGCTGGAAAGCATCACGGAAAACTTTGGCGCCTACTGGCATGAAATTGTCGCCGGAGATTGCCAACTACGCTGGGTCGGCCCGGAAAAAGGCGTCGTGCACCTGGCCACTTCGGCAATCATCAACGCCTTGTGGGACTTGTGGGCGAAAAAGGAAGGCAAGCCCGTCTGGAAACTGCTGGTCGACATGTCGCCGGAAGAACTGGTGCGTTGTATCGACTTCACTTACATGAGCGACGTGCTGACACCGCACGAGGCCATTGCCCTGCTACGGAAAGCCCTCCCCGGCAAAGCCGAACGCGAAAAGGAAATGCAGGAAAACGGCTTCCCCGGCTACACGACAGCGGCCGGATGGCTGGGCTACTCAGAGGAAAAAATGCGCCGTCTGGCGCGTGAAGCCGTCGCTGAAGGCTGGAATCACCTCAAACAGAAGGTCGGTGCCGATATTGAACAGGATGTCCGTCGTGCGCAAATCCTGCGCGAAGAACTGGGCTGGGAACGCAAGCTCATGATGGACGCCAACCAGATCTGGGATGTTGATGAGGCCGTCGAAAACATGCGCCGTCTGGCCGAATTCGACCCTTGGTGGATCGAGGAACCCACCAGCCCGGACGACATCCTCGGTCACGCCGCGATTCGTCAGCGCGTTGCCCCGATTGGCGTCGCCACCGGCGAACACGCACATAACCGCGTGATGTTCAAGCAGTTTTTTCAAGCGGGGGCAATGGATTTCTGCCAGGTCGACCCCGCACGCCTGGGCGGTTTGAACGAGGTGCTGGCCGTGGTGCTGATGGCTGCCAAGTTCGGCGTTCCGGTTTGTCCGCACGGTGGTGGCGTAGGACTATGCCAATACTCGCTCAATATCGTCCTTTTCGACTACATCGCCGTTTCGGCATCACTGGAAAAGCGCGTTCTGGAATATGTCGACCATCTGCATGAAAACTTCATTGAGCCGTTGGTCGTCCGTCGTGGGCACTATCTCCCGTCCCGACTGCCCGGCTATGGCGTCACGATGAAGGAAGAGTCGATTCACCGCTTCGAATATCCCAATGGCCCGGAATGGCAGGCCTGATCCGGAATCTGACAAAGGAAAATCATGAAAACCGTTCTGCTCAAACAACCCGGCGAAATCGGCATCAGCGAAATCGAAAAAACCTCGCGCCGCGAGAATGAAGTCCTGCTCAAGGTCAGAAGTACCGGCATCTGCGGCTCGGATATCGGGGCCTACAAGGGCGTGAATCCGCTGGTTTCCTACCCGCGCATCATCGGCCACGAAATCGCCGGTGAAGTCGTGGAAGTCGCCGCCGATGAAAAGACCTTCCGCGTGGGTGACCGCGTCATCCTCGAACCCTACGTTTATTGTGGGCAGTGTTATCCCTGCTCGATTGGTCGTACCAACTGCTGCGAAAACCTGACGGTGCGAGGGGTGCATATCGAGGGCGGCATGGCGGAATATGTTTCGCACCCGCGCCATCTGCTGCACAAGGTACCGGAAGGAATTCCCTGGCATCTGATACCGATGGCTGAACCGCTGGTCATTGCCATGCACGCGGTCAAACAGGCCGAGGTCAAAGCTGGCGAACACGTGGCCATCACCGGCGCGGGACAGATTGGCCTGCTGGCTGCGCAATACGCGCTGACGCTGGGGGCGCTGCCTATTGTTGTCGACCCGGTCGATGAACGGCTCGCGCTGGCAACCCGGCTGGGCGTTCCGCACGTCATCAACCCGGTCAGCCAGGACGCCGTGGCGCAGATCAAGGCCATCACCAGGGCACGCATGGCCGAGGCGGCTATCGAAGCCTCCGGCGCTGCGTCGGCGATTCGGGCGATGGTCGATTATGTCGCCTACGCCGGACGGATCGCGCTGGTCGGCTGGCCGAAGAGCGACATCCCCATGCCAACCGCCCTCTTCACCAAGAAGGAACTCACCATTCGTGGCTCACGCAACAGCGTCGGCCAGTTCCCGGAAAGCCTGCGTCTCATCGCCGAAGGCAAGG
>CAYMYD010000106.1:0-7874 GCA_964394535.1 uncultured Propionivibrio sp.
GTTTCCCAATCCGGAGCCGCAGCTGTCTTGGCGATACAACTATCGGCCTTCGGATCTGTCGGAGAAAACGTCCTACACTCCCTCCGAACATAGCTGGGCGCACTTGGCGAGGCATTGGTACAGCTTTCCACGCGACTCGGACCCGACTGGCGAATCAGGACGCAGGTTGAGCGCACGAATGCTCCATCGACTGTCGTACGACCGAGAATACAATCTGCCGGCTCCGGCCCGGTCGGGGTCAGATTTTTATCCTCGCATTCGACGATGCTGCCTGTTGAACTATACGATCGAGGTATCGACGAACGCACACCGACAGCCGTGCAGCCCTCGGCTGCCACCGCCTGATTGGTCGCCGTCTGGGTCAGCTTGTGCGTCACTGTCCGCGAAAGGGTCTGGGACGACGGCGGAACCGACACCGTCCCGCCGGTCTCATTGCTGTTTTCCACCGCGACATTTTCGGTTCGCAGGGCATTGAAAACACAAGTCGTCTCCGTTTGGGTTCTCACACCCGTTGTGCCATTGGTCGAATCTGTTGGCGCGGTCGAACAACTTGCCTCATGCGGAAAAATTTCAGTTCCCTCCGTATCCATATCCGTCACATCACACACTTTCTTGATCGCCACATCGTAGACTGCCAGGTTGGGATCACCCGCACCAGTACACGTGTTATCCGCCGGCTGGTCAGTTTGCGCCTTATATTGGCAGTTTCTCGCCGGACCGCTCAATACCGGAGCAGACCCCGGACTCTCGGCAACTATGCTGCAAGTAGCGGTATCGCTCCATTCGGTTGCGCTGCCGTAAGTACAGAGCACCTGTGCACCGGCATTGTCCTGACTGGGGTGCGGTCTACAACTGTCGACACCGCTGCCGCGACCGGTATCTGCCTCCGCATAGCGACAATCTTCACGGTCCCCGTTCCAGATGTGCCCTTCGTCGACCCTGCGGGGATCATAGTACGGTGAAACATGGGGAGAACAACTCGATGCATCCAGATTCTGCGACTTGATCGTGTTGCTGTAATTGCAGCTCACCCCTTTTTTATACAGCCCACCGGGCCGCTCGACCATCGTCTGGACTTTGCAGTCCGTACCGGAAGAAACATCCGTCGTCCTCGGACTCCCATAAGCACAGATAACCGCTTTTTTGACCTCCTTTCCATCATCAGCAGAGTCATGTAAAGGCGCGCTGCCATCATTCGCCGTGCCGGACGGGACCGGTTTGGCGTGGGGAGATTGGACAGCCTTGGTGCACTCATCGACTTCCGGCGGCGGCGTCTGGCTATAGAGCGGGTCCCTATTGTTGGCCAGCCGCTGATAGCTGCATTCGGTGATTGACCCGCCTGTAATGAGGCCACTATTGATTTGCGGCGCATCAACCGTACATGAATCCAGATTGGAAGTCACTGTCCCCGGCCACTCGTAGCCGCAAGACGAGTAGGGCGGAACAGCAGTCAAATCTCCCCCCTGCTTGCAACTCTCTGTCTCTTGAGACCATTCTCTCGTCCCGGTATTGATGCAGCGCCGTGCCGTCTTCCACAGGGCGTCATCCGCCGTGCTGGTTTGAAACGCCGTCTCGGCCACACCGGAACAGGTCTCTAGATTGCTGGCATTGGTGCGATCCGCAGTCAGCGGGTTCGTGTAGGAACAGATTGTGCGCTTCTCGCTTGGCAAGGAAGGGTTCTTGTAGGTACATTCCGATACCTGAACGGCAGAACCTTCTGCCTGCCACTCGCACAGCACTTTCGGCCTTGTCCTCTGCACATTATCGTAAGCAAACGCCGAGCCATGGGCTACGCTTGTCGCATTGGCATCGCAACTCTCCTGATTTGAAGCAACCGTTCCAGTACCTCCTTCATATTGGCAGGACGTCCGGTCCCCGGTGATTTTGCCAGCGACCAGGGCAGGTTCGCTCGGGGTACAGGTTCCCGTAGCGGCAGGCGAGACATCCGCCCATGTCCCATTAGTGAAAGTACATGTCACCTTGTCACCGGTGGTCGTACCAGTCAGGGCCGTATTCGCCGACAAGCTCGCGTTTTTCGGCGTACAGTCAGCGGGGTTGGTCGGTGCTGACGCAGCGGATGTGATGCGACAGGCCAACCCGGTAGCGCTGAAGTTCGCTGGCACGGCGCTCGCCGTGCACGCTCCTCCGCTCGCCGCAGTCCAGGCGGTCGCGGGCACGTCACGGAAAAGCTGCGCCTGGCAGTTAATCCGGTCACCGGTAACCTCGGTGCCATTCGTAAAAGCGGTGGCTGCCGGACCAATCGTCTCGTTCTTTTGAGTACAAGACGTCAGCGTAAAATCCCCCGAAAAGTCCGTTTGAAGTGCAGTTCCGGGCGTATTGCCAAACTGGCAATGGGTCTGAGTGGACGTGTAAACCGTTGCGTGCTCATCCTTCTTGCAAAAAGTCGCGAACGCCCAGTTTCCTTCGCTCCAGCCACAAACCCGCTTGTCGTTATTCCATGCCGTCCCCTTGGGGTTCGAGGAATGGTCATTGTTCGTGCAACTGCTAACCTCCTGGTCCGTCGCAGTCGCTGCGCCATAAGAGCAGGTGATTTTCGGCACATTCTTCAGGTTATTCGTTGCGTCTGTCGTTTCCGTACAACTAGTCACGACCTTTCCGCCGACACCATTGGTCTCCACGTTTGCCGTGGTGTGATGTTCACAAGTCACCCGGTCACTGCTGGTCGTGCCGCTCAGCGGAGTCCCGACCGGCTCACTTTCGTGTTGGGCAGTACAACTGTCTTCCTCATCGTCTTCGTCAAACGTCGCCGAAAACTCGCAGGAAGTGTAGGACTTAAAGGGCGAAGTTGCCGAGGGAGCCCCCGCCGTGCATGACGAGACATCAACACCTGCGGACCTCACATAGACACAATCCACAGGAGCGAGAAGCGTAAAAGGCGACCCTAGCGAACGGGGCTCCGGCCTGCACTCAGTCTTCCCTGACGTATCACCCACCTTCACATAGTTGCATTGTGTATCGCTGTAGGGCGAAGAACCGCCCAGATTGGACTCGCCGACCGTACAAGTCTGACCAGTCGGTACGTCTTCCCACGCCCCCCAGACCCAGTTACTCTCACCGCTCATTCTGGTACGCCGCCGCTGGAGTTTCCAGAGCGTTTCCGTCAGCGTGTGCGTAAACTCTTTCAGCTTATAGGTTTTTTCAATAAGTTTGTAAGTGGACTTTTTCAGGGGAGAGACCGTTTGTTTCGGCTTATCCTCCTTCTTTTGCAGCTTGCTTGTTGCGCTGCGCATTTTCAGGGTTGCCTGCTGCAAGGCATAGGTTGTCTGGGTCAGCCTGTCCGTGCGCGTCTGCAAGTCATAAGTCGTTTTCTTGATCAGCGTCGTCTTCTGCCGGGGGTCATACTCGACATCCGCATACAAGGGGTCGGAACGGTGCTTGAACAGCCGGCGAACCCGCTTTTCAACCTGTTGAGTCCCTTGTGTCAGAGGCGTCTCCGTCTTTTGCAACTGGTAGATACGCTGCTCAAGATTGTGCTTTGCTTCCACGAGCGGGGTGGTCTGCTCCTGCAGTTGCCAGCTTTTGAGCGTGAACGGCCAGGTTTCCGTCGTTTTGACGGTTTTTTTGATGTCCGTGATATCAGCCTGCAATTGCCAGGCATTTTTGATCATCTGTTTTTTTGTCACCCCCAGCTGGGTTTCCAGGCTCGTTGTATAGCTGGTGGTTTTTTTCCAGGTTCCCCCGTCGTAGTAAGGACGGGGATCGCTGTTATCCTGATTGCCGATGGGGGTCACACCATCAATCTGCTTCGGCAGAACGGTATCGTTCCAGTAACCGTCCGTAGACAGGATGGTGTAGTTTTTCTGGCAGGAATGTTGCATCGGATCACAGATGTCAGCCTCCCCGTACAGACTCGTCACCTTGCCCGCATAATAACGTCCGACAGTCGACAGGCCAGTGCGCAGCGGGGTTTCTTTCCAGGGTTTGGCTGCAAAAAACTTGCTGTACCAGAGATTGCGATGCGCGCCTTCAAAAGTGTCCACCCCCAGGAAATTCCCGCAGGCAGTGGTGTCTATCAGGCTCGTTTTGCATGAACCGTCGTTGATGCTGAGATAGCCGACACGGAAATTGCCGTCAATTCCGAGGAAGGCCCGACTCGCCGCCGTTTTCATCGACTGCATGCGCGTGCGGTAATAGGCCCACCAGTTGGCGTAATTGGTCATTTCCTCTGCGTAAGTACAGCTTGCGCCAGCGCAATCCGTACGCTGCGCGCCCTTCGGGTAGCTGCCGGTCGTCGAGGTGATGATCTTGTGCAGCGTAACCCCGGGAACCGTGCTGCCGGTGAAACTGCTGACAGTAAACTTCGCCGCTGCACTTGCCGGAAGCACCGTGGCCGCAGCCGCCGGCTCTCCCGGCGCAGCAATCCAGACAGTATCTGCTGTTGCGACAGTCTTCCAGGCCAAATAACCGACCACTTCGCAATTACCCTGCTTGTGATAGGTACATGCATTGATCTGATTCATGATGCTGGTCGTGACCTCTGCCTTCGACCCCCCGCTTGCTGGCGCACTGAGGATTTTCTTGCCATCCACAGTCAGATTGTCAATGCCGGTAGAATCCGATGCCGTAATCGAGGCAATGCGCGGTTGTGCAAAACGTGGATAGATATAGGTCGGATCAACCCGTGTCGCCTGACAGTTTGTTCCTGCCGTCGCCGTATCGGCCTGGGCATTGGCTTCGCTGTTACACCAGCGCAATGGGGCAGGATAGGGATACTCGACAGTTGGCCCGCCCGCTGCAATACATACCCGCAGATTTTTCGCCGCGCAGTATTCGCCAACCTTGGACTGGTAATAGAAAGCCGCATTCTGCAGATCGCTTTTGTCTGTACGCTGGATACCATAAGCATCGTTGGGTACCGCTTTCCAGTTCCGGTTCGTCGATGTCGCACCTGCATCACCACCGGTCGCGACACTCTCACCGGTCATGCTCGGATAGAGCGCGGTATTGCGGGAGTTATCGGCATCAAACATCACCGGCGGGGAATAACGCGTCCCCGGATTGTAGGCCAGACCATTGAACGCAGCGTTCTTCGCCTGATAGACCGGTTTCGGTATGACAACCAGCTCGTCACACACGGCGCCGTCCCAGCGCAGACACTTTTCCTCCGGCCCGGCCCAGTCAGGCAGGTAATCCCAGTTCATACTGCCCGAGTCGTCAAGAGCAAACATGATGTTCGGCGCAGGACGGATCGTCGTCGCCGAGAGGAACGGTTCATCCGCCAGGGTGGTATCCGCGCCATGAACTGTCAGCGTCGGCAGCGCCGCCAGCAGCACACACAGCAGGCGATGCACGGAACGCTGGGAAAAAATCGAAAAAGATGGCGTTTTCATGACGTACTCCCGTAATTATCGGACGATCATCGTTTGTATGTAGCTCAGGGTGTTACGCGGCCCGACAGCGCGGACAGTGATCCGGTAGTAATACTCCTGCGGCGGGGGCACCGGCACTGCGCCAGGCGTCAAATCCGAACCGCGTTTTGCCGCCAGCCGAAGCGGGGCAGAAATACAGCGCCCCAAGAGTAGCGGCTCGCCTTCATCCTGGCACATGCGCTGGATGGTGTAGGCAACCGTGTTGCCGATGGGATCTGTCGGCAGATAGCAGGCACGGTCAGCGCAGGTTTTGGCACTGACCGGCAGAGAGGGCGGAGAAGGACTGATGGTGGTACGCCAGAGGGTCTCCCAGGCTGCAGCATTGGCAGGATTATCCGCAATCGAGGCTGTATAGCCGTTCGCCGAACCGTTGTTCCAGAGAGCTTCGCCACCTTGCGTTGTAAGAAAAGACGCCGCTTCTTCCGTTGCCGCATCCGCCGCTCGCACCACCGCCTGACGAAAAGCCAGATTGCCCGCAATGATGCCGGTCGTATCAACCGAGCGCACCAGCGCCAGACCCGCCATGGTCAGCGCAACCAGAACAATCAGTGAAATCAACAGCACAACACCATGCTGACAGGCCGGGGCTTGCCGGAAAAGAGACGCCTTGCTCCCAAAAACCGGCTTCGTTTCCCCGACAGCTGACTGTCCGGAACAGGCCGATCCCAGCGGGCGGCGTGGGGTTTCACATTCGTTCAGCATTCTTCCATGGCTCCCTGCATGGTGATGTTGCGCAGCGGCACGACGGTCTGGAAAGTCTTGTAGCGGAAGTTCTGCCAGGTCGGCCAGACGGCATCAGGATTGGGCAAAGTGATGACTACCCCCTCTGCCGCCGTGCCTGCGCTCGGCGGCGTACTGAGGAGCGCACCGGTATCGTCTTCAAGCGCCATCCAGCGCAGGTGGGTCCAACCCGCTGCCGCGCTGGAGACATGCTCTTTTTCTGGCTGGCTGCTGCGCGCCACCAGTACCAGGCGCACAGCAGAAACTCGCATGATGCCGCAGGCAGGAATGTTTTTGCTCGCGATCGTGCTGATGCCTGTGATTGGACGATCTTTGTCCCAGACATCGACAATGCCGTCCATATCGCCGGTTGCCGTGTCACGTCCGTACTGGGCACGCAGGCTGACCATGTTGTTGGCAATGGGCACCCAGATGCCACGATCATTAATCTTGCTTGCGTCTGCGCAAGGGGATGTTCGCCAGTCACATACCGTCAGGCTGCCGTCACGAATGGCGTAAACACGTACCACCGGATTTTGGCCAAACTGGAACAGACGGTCACCCGGGTTGACCGAAAATGGAGCTATATCACTCACCGAGACCGTACGCGCCTTCGGATCATCAATCTTCGTGACACGCACAGTCTTCAGGCTGCAGGCCGCGCCCGAACGCTCCTTCGGCCCCGCTGCAACAAAATCGTCAACTGCAAACGCCCGCGATGCGCCGACCGCATAGCTATCCTGCGTAACCGTACCCACCGGCGTCCAGCTGTCGGAAAGGATGGTGTCTCCTTCAACCGGACCGCTACCGCTGCCGTAAACCACGGTGAGCGTATCGGTGTTGGGATCACCTGCCGGTATGGATGCATGATTGATCGTTACCGGAGCCAGTGTAAGCGTGCTGCCGCTAGCCAACCCATCCACATCACAGGCAAGCACATTGCGCGCACTCATCCCCCAGCCGGCATGGCGCAAATCACGCTGGAGGATATTCAGCGCGATGGCTCCACCAGAAATGGCGTCATCTCCACTGGTCGTCGTGCGCTTTTGCCCTTCGAACAATGCAAATACCTGCAGGATGATGACAACCCCCAGCATGCCGATAACCAGCGCCACCATGATCTCGACTAGGGAGAAACCCTGCTCCCCGGCACGTGAAGATCGCGAATACACTGCCTGTACCACCCGGCGATCTGTCCCAAATTGCGTTTGCCTCGACACGACGCCTCCTTAGATGATTCTGGCTTCGATTCTGTAGACGTGCGTAGTGCTGTCATTCGGTGAACGCCAGTTCACCCACACCTGCACCGTACTGGCATAACCAACCGCGCCTTCCGTCACCAGCACGACCGGCGGTGCATCACCGACTCCCGGCAAGGTCGCAGCAACCCGTGCCGCCCACGTCGTATAAGCCGCACCATCCACAGCCACTGGGTGCGTTGGTGAAGTTGCCCCTGCCACCCCATCCCCCTCGTAGGCAGTTTTCAGGACACTGCCAGTCCGGTCACTCGCCCACATCTTGCCAAGCAGTTCATCTGCCAGAAGCGCAGCATCCGCCCGATATTTGGCATCACGCGAAGCAGAAACCGCCATCGCCTGCATGGCAACCACGCCCAGCACACCCAGCGAAAAAATCAGGATGGCGATCATCGCCTCAAGCAGCATAACCCCGGATTGGTCTCGTTTCATGCCACAATCTCCATCATAAAATGCTGCAAACCGCCGTCGCGCTGGCATTCTGCGCGTCGAAACAGCTTTGCGGATC
>CAYMYD010000107.1:0-7864 GCA_964394535.1 uncultured Propionivibrio sp.
GAATCACGATAAAAAATACCGAGGGTGATTCTGGGGAAAGGTTTCCGGGAAGTACTCAGCGATCCGTCAGATATATTTTCAGGCCCTTGTTTTTATCTCAGAAAAATATCAACACATTGTTTTAAATGATGAAATAATGTTTCCCGGCTCGGCGAAATACAGGGCAGGGAGTGCGAAAAAAAGAAAAACAAAGCCCTGCTCCTGGCCGGAGGCAGGAAAAAAACGGGGGTGGTTTTGCCTTGCTCAGGCTTCTTCGCTGCGGCTGGCCGTGACGCTGTAGTTGATGCGGCTGCTGTCCGGGTGGTCGAGACGCCACTCGCCGGTTTCCACGACCGGGTACAGCAGCCAGGGCAGGGGGTCGCCGTCCAGACCACGCAGACGGACGTCCTGTGCTGCGTTGAGGCTGACCCAGTTCATTTCCCAGAAGCCGAAAAGCAGCTTTTTCAGCACGGTCAGTTTCGGGTCGTGGTTGTCGAGATTTTCTTCGCGGATGGCTTTGCGCACGTCGGCAGGGTCGACACCGATCCAGCCGTAGCCGGGAATGTAGAATTCGGCCCGGCAATGCTGCGCTTCGTTGAGCTCACCGAGGATGCCGAGGCTGCCGAAGAGGCGCGAAGTACCCATGCGCAGGCCGAAGACCGGACGTGCCGGGATGCCGACAGATCGACACAGGGCGACAAATAGCAGGGAAATGTCGGCGCTACGGCCGAAGAAAGGCCTTCCGGCGTCCAACAGTGCGGCGACATCGCCACGGCCGACCCCTTTGCCGTTGGAATCGAACTCGCTGTTATCCACCACCCAGTCGTAGATGGCCTTGCTCATGGCCAACGGGTCCTTGACGCGGCCGATGGCACGTTCGGCGTTTTGCCGGACGGCCCCGTCGATGGGGACGTGGAGGCTGGGTTGCAGGCAGCGACGCAGGACTTCGGTGCGTTCGGCGATGGCGCCCCGGCGGGTGATGTCGAAATGGCGGTCCTGTGTGGCAATCTGGCTGACAATCTGTAGGCGGGGCGTTTCGATGCCCTCCGGCCAGTCGGCATAGAAAACCTCCATTTCGCCGACCGGATCACGGTAGATACCGGCACTGGCGAAGTTGCCTTCCCAGGTGTGGCCGAGCGAGCGTTCCCAGAGCGTATCCTTGTATTGCGCCAGCGGAAGCCAGAGCCGCGCCTTGCCACGGACGCGCTTGAGCTCGATTTCCGATTTGATGTCGAAGGTTCGCCAGCGTGCCGGGGGTTCTTCCGGCAGGCTGATGACGTTGCGGGGTTCTGCGACGGGCGGTGCGCTGGCCTCGTTGCTGGCTACCGGTTTCGGCGCCGGTTTCCTGGTGCTGGTGGGCTTTGCCGGTGTCTTGCTGCCGGGTTTGACGTTTGATTTGGCGGCTGGTTTGGCCGTCGTGGCCTTCTTCACCGGTTTTTTTTGTGCGTAAGCGGTGTTTGAGGCGATCAGGGGAAATAGCGCCGAGGCAGCAAGAAAAGCGCGTCGTTTCAATCGATTCTCCGTGGGGTGCGGTGAAACATGAAACGTGAAGGGTGAAATGGGGAAAACCGGCCGTGCATTCAGCCACCCCTGCAAGACAAGGGGTTTTTCACGCTGGCTCATTTCACCTTTCATGTTTCACTTTTCACAGATTTCTTGAAAAGTAGGTTTGCGTAAAGAAAACCGCACTCGAAACAGAAAGCTTTACCCAAAACAACCGAGCCGCGTCAATGGACACGGCTCGGCAACGGGGAAAATTATAGCACTTCAGCGGCGTAGTCGGCCAAGCGCGAGCGTTCGCCGCGTTGCAGGGTGACGTGGCCGGAATGCGCCCAGCCCTTGAAACGGTCGACGGCATAGGTCAGGCCGGAGCTGCCCTCGGTCAGATAAGGGGTATCGATCTGCGCGATGTTGCCCATGCACACCACCTTGGTTCCCGGCCCAGCGCGGGTGATCAGCGTTTTCATCTGCTTGGGCGTGAGATTCTGCGCTTCGTCGATGATCAGGAATTTATCGAGGAAGGTTCGTCCGCGCATGAAGTTGAGCGATTTGATCTTGATCCGGTGACGGATCAGGTCTTGCGTGGCGGCGCGACTCCATTCGCCGGAATCGTCGTCGGTTTTGTTCAGCACTTCCAGATTGTCTTCCAGTGCGCCCATCCATGGCGTCATTTTCTCTTCTTCCGAGCCGGGGAGAAAGCCGATGTCCTCGCCGACCGGCACCGTGACGCGCGTCATGATGATTTCGCTGTAGCGTTTGCTTTCCAGCACCTGGGTCAGCCCGGCCGCCAGCGTCAGCAGGGTTTTCCCGGTGCCGGCCTGGCCGAGCAGGGTGACGAAATCGACCTCGGGATCCATCAGCAGGTTGAGTGCGAAATTCTGCTCGCGGTTGCGCGCAGTGATGCCCCAGACACTGTTCTTGGGATGCGTGTAATCCGTGATGGTTTCAAACTGCGCTGTCTTGCCGGAAACTTCGCGCACGATGGCGTAAAAGGCGGGTTTCCCTTCCTGATAGAGGAATTCGTTGACCAAGAGCTTTGAGCACAGCGGCCCTTTGACACGATAGAGCGTCCGGTTGTCCTTTTTCCAGGACTCCATGTCCTGGCCGTGCTTGTCCCAAAAGCTGGCAGACAGTTCGCGGAAGCCGCAATAGAGCAGATCGGTGTCTTCGAGTACCTTGTCGTTGAAATAATCCTGCGCTTCGAGGCCCAGCGCACGCGCCTTGATGCGCATGTTGATGTCCTTGGACACCAGGATGACGGCGCGTTCGGGGTGCAGGCGTTGCTGGTGGATGACCACGGAGAGGATCTGGTTGTCAGCCTTGGCGGTGGGCAGACCGGTCGGCAGATCCGCCGGAATCGCCTGCGTCTGCAGGAACAGGCGTCCGCTCGCCAGCTTTTGCGAGGGGCCGAAAAGTTCGATGCCGTTTTCGATGCCGTCGTCGTGACTGCTGACGATGTCGTCGAGAACGCGGGTGACCTGGCGGGCATTGCGCGCGACTTCCGAAAGTCCCTTCTTGTTGTTGTCGAGCTCTTCCAGCGTCATGATCGGCAGGAAGACATCATGCTCTTCAAAGCGATAGACGCTGGTCGGATCGTGTAGCAGGACGTTGGTGTCGAGAACGAAGAGTTTGATCAGGGAAGACGTTTTTTTTGTACGTGCAGCGTGCTTGCGGGCCATGAAGGAGAGTTCTCCGGGGAAGGATCAAAGGGTTTTAATGAAATCAAGGACTTCCTGTGCATGTCCAGGGGCCTTGACGCCGCGCCACTCATGGCGCAGCACGCCTTGACCGTCAATGACAAAGGTGCTGCGCTCAATGCCGCGCACCAGTTTGCCATACAATTTTTTCTCTTTGATGACAGCAAATTGTGTACACAAGGTTTCATCGGCATCGGAAATCAGCGTAAAAGGCAGGTTCTGTTTGGCCTTGAAGTTTTCGTGCGATTTGACGCTGTCGCGCGAAACCCCGGCGATGACGCAACCGGCTTGGACGAATTCATCGTGCAGGTCACGGAATTGCTGCGCTTCGGTGGTGCATCCCGGTGTGCTGTCCTTGGGGTAAAAATAAAGGACCAGGGTTTTGCCGCGCACGGCAGCGAGTGAAAAGGGCTGGCCACCGGTGGCGGGCAACTGGAATTCGGGAATAGTACTCATGGTTTTCCTTTCAAACGGGGTCAGGAGACTTTGCTGCGCATCAGCCGGGCTTTTTCGCGTTCCCAGTCCCGGTCTCTTTCAGCATCACGCTTGTCGTGCTGCTTTTTCCCCTTGGCGAGGCCGATTTCGGCCTTGATCCGGCCTTTCTGGAAATGCAGGTCGAGCGGGATCAGCGCGTAACCGGCACGCTCGACCTTGCCGATCAGTCGGCTGATCTCGCGGGCGTGCAGCAGGAGTTTGCGGGTGCGTACCGGGTCATGCCGGTTATGCGATGACGCTTCGGTCAGCGGGCTGATGTGCATGCCGAACAGGAACAGTTCGCCACGCTGGATGATGACGTAGGATTCCTTGATGTTGGCGCGACCGGCGCGAATGGCCTTGACTTCCCAGCCTTCGAGGACGATACCGGCTTCGAAGCGCTCTTCGATGAAATAGTCGTGAAAGGCTTTTTTGTTGGTGATGATGCTCATGGGGCAATTATCCGGAGAGGTGCCAAGGCAATGCTAAAATGACGATTCTACAGGATTCATGAGACGGGGCTCAGATGGCGATTATCGACAAATCGATGTTGATCGGATATTCATCCCGGCAGATGTTCGATCTGGTCGAAGACGTCGAGCACTATCCGGAATTCCTGCCGTGGTGCGAGAAAACCCTGGTCGAACACCGTGACGAGCAGAAAACGGTGGCGACGCTGCATATCTGCTATCGCGGGGTGAAAGCCCATTTCACGACGGAAAACGAGAAAGATGCACCGCATTTCATGCGCCTGAAGCTGCGCGACGGCCCCATGCGTCGGCTCGAAGGGAGTTGGCAGTTCAAGCCGCTTTCCGAGACGGCCTGCAAGGTCATCTTCCAGCTTCATTACGAGTTTCCCAGCAAGCTGATCGATTCGATGATCAGTCCGGTTTTCACGCATATCGGCAACACCCTGGCCGATGCTTTCGTCAAGCGGGCCGAGGAAGTCTATGGGCGAACGAATGTCTGAGCAGCAGATCGGGGTCGAGGTGGTCTATGCCTTGCCGCAGCGGCAGGAGATCTTTTCCCTGCGCCTGCCGTCGGGCGCGACGGTGAAGGAGGCAATCGTCGCTTCGGGTGTTTTGACCAAATATCCCGACATTGATCTGGCCAAAAACAAGCTGGGGGTTTTTGCCCGTCTGGTCAAGCCGGACACCGTGCTGCGTGACCGGGACCGGGTGGAAATCTACCGTCCGCTGCTCGCCGACCCGAAGGAAGTGCGCAAGAAACGTGCCGCTGAAGGCAAGGTGATGAAGAAAGGCGCGGGCGAGCAGGAAGAAGCCTGATCGACGCCTATTTGCAGCTCTCCTGAGCAGCCTTGCGGGCTTTTTCAATTTCCTGCGCCCGCTGGGCATCATCCAGGAAATAGCGCTCGCCTTTTTCGTCGCGCAGGGCAATCCGCTCGCCGGACTCCAGGGAACGCAGGTAGCGACTGGCGCTGGCGCACTGTTCCTGCTTTTCGGCGGAAACCTCTTTTTCCTTTTTCGCCTTGTCGGCACTTTCCTGCGATTCTTTCAGGCGTTTGCGGAATTCGAGATCGCGTTCGGCCAGCGATTTCGGCGATGCGGCACTCGATGCAGCCGAACCGCTATCGACCTTGCGTAAATCGTGTACCTTCCCGAGCGGTGGTTTGTCGGAAATGATGGTTTTGCCGCTGTCGTCCTGCCACTGGTAAATCTGCGCATGGGCTGCGAGGGCGAAGGAAAGGGCAAAAAGTACAAGCGCTGAGCGTTTCATGGCCGTCCTGAGTTGATGGAGCATGCGTTATAATACCGATTTGTGATTTCGGATCAAAGACCATGCGTCTACTGCAAAAGGCATTGACGTTCGACGACGTCCTGCTCATCCCCGCACACTCCACCGTTCTGCCGCGCGATGTCAGCCTCAGAACACGCCTTTCACGCAACATCATGCTCAACCTGCCGCTGCTTTCCGCCGCCATGGATACCGTGACGGAAGCCCGTCTGGCCATCGCCCTGGCGCAGGAGGGCGGCATCGGGATCGTGCATAAAAACCTGAGCGCGAAGCAGCAGGCGGCAGAAGTCGCCAAGGTCAAACGCTTCGAGTCGGGGATTCTGAAGGATCCGATCACCGTCACGCCGACGATGACCGTGCAGGAAGTGACCGAGCTTTCGCGCCAGCACCGGATTTCCGGTTTCCCGGTACTGGAGGGCAAAAAAGTGGTCGGGATCGTCACCAACCGCGACCTGCGCTTTGAAACCTGTCTCGATCAGCCGATCAGCAACATCATGACCCCGCGCGAGCGTCTGGTGACGGTGAAGGAAGGTGCAACGGTCGAGGAGGGCAAGGAACTGATCCGTGTCCACCGTCTGGAACGTGTGCTGGTGGTCAATGATGCGTTTGAACTGCGTGGGCTGATCACCGTCAAGGACATCATCAAGACGACCGAACATCCCTTCGCCTGCAAGGATGAACTGGGTCGCCTGCGCGTCGGTGCAGCGATTGGTGTGGGTGCCGGTACCGAGGAGCGTGCCGAACTGCTGGCCGAAGCCGGGGTGGATGTACTCATTGTCGATACCGCGCATGGTCACTCGCAGGGGGTGCTGGAGCGGGTGCGCTGGGTCAAGGACCGTTTCCCCGGCATCGAGGTGATCGGTGGCAACATCGCTACCGGCCAGGCCGCACAGGCGCTGGTCGATCACGGTGCGGACGGCGTCAAGGTCGGGATCGGTCCCGGTTCGATCTGTACCACGCGCATTGTCGCCGGGGTCGGCGTGCCGCAGATCAGCGCCATTCATAACGTCGCCGAAGCCCTGCGCGGCAGCGGGGTGCCGCTGGTTGCCGACGGTGGTGTGCGCTATTCCGGTGACATTTGCAAGGCGATTGCCGCCGGTGCTGACGCCGTCATGTTGGGTGGCCTGTTCGCCGGTACCGACGAGGCTCCCGGTGAGGTCGAACTGTTCCAGGGACGCTCCTACAAATCTTATCGCGGCATGGGCTCGCTCGGCGCGATGGCCGAAGGCTCGGCAGATCGCTACTTTCAGGACAGTTCGGCCAACGTCAACAAACTGGTGCCGGAAGGGATCGAAGGCCGCGTGCCCTACAAGGGGCCGGTGCTGGCGGTCATCCAGCAACTGATCGGTGGAATTCGCTCGTCGATGGGCTATCTGGGCTGCCGGAGCATCGAGGAAATTCACGAAAAAGCCGAATTCGTCGAAATTACCGCTGCCGGAGTGCGCGAATCACACGTTCACGACGTGCAGATCACCAAGGAAGCGCCAAATTACCATCTCGACTAATCCTGAACACTTATCACTGAAAACCTGAAATCATCATGCGCCAGAAAATTCTCATCCTCGATTTTGGTTCACAAGTTGCTCAACTGATTGCCCGCCGTGTCCGTGAGCAACAGGTTTATTGCGAACTGCATCCTTTCGATGTCAGCGATGACTTCATCCGCAACTTTGGTGCGCAGGGCATCATCCTTTCCGGTGGGCCGAATTCGGTTTATGAGGCCCTCGAATGGCAGGCTCCCCAGGCCGTGTTTGAACTGGGCGTTCCCGTGCTGGGCATTTGCTACGGCATGCAGACCATGGCGCAGCAACTCGGTGGCAAGGTCGAAAGCTCAGGGAAGCGTGAATTCGGCTACGCCGAAATCCGGGCGCGTGGACATTCGGCACTGTTTACAGGCATCGAAGACCGCACCAATGCCGAAGCGCATGGTCTGCTCGACGTGTGGATGAGTCACGGCGACAAGGTCACCGAATTGCCTCCCGGTTTCTCCGTCATTGCCAGCAATGAATCCTGCCCGGTCGCCGCCATGGCCGACGAGGCGCGAAAATTCTACGGCGTCCAGTTCCATCCGGAAGTCACCCATACCGTCAAGGGCAAGGAAATCATCAGCCGCTTCGTGCATGAAATCTGTGGCTGCGACCGTTCATGGAACATGCCCGACCACGTTGCCGAAGCCATTGCCAAGATCCGCGCCGACGTCGGTCAGGAAGAAGTCATCCTCGGCCTTTCCGGCGGGGTGGACTCTTCGGTCGTCGCTGCCTTGCTGCATCAGGCGATTGGCGATCAACTCACCTGCGTTTTCGTCGATACCGGCCTGATGCGCCTCAACGAAGCCGCCCAGGTGATGCAGACCTTTGCCAGCAATCTTGGCGTGCGTGTCATCCACGTCGACGCCAGCGAACAGTTCCTCGGGCATCTCAAGGGGGTGACCGATCCGGAGCAAAAACGCAAGATCATCG
>CAYMYD010000108.1:0-7842 GCA_964394535.1 uncultured Propionivibrio sp.
AGGTGATTCACCGGAGCCGCCTGCAGCTGCTCAGGGTGGTGGAGCGTGCGATCCACCGGGGCGAGTTTCGTTCGCTGAATGCAAAGGCAACTGTCGATGCATTTATCCTGCCGATTCTGATGATGGCGCTCTGGCGACATTCATTTTCAGATTGTGGTCCGATGAGCGACCCGAAACACTTTTTGCCAACGCTGTCGGACATTCTGATCAAAGGCTTGGCAAGTGCTCGTCGTCAGGAAACCTGAAAAATACGGGTCTTTCTTATGCGTACACCCAGGACAAAACTTCTTCCAGAAACGGACATCTTTGGAATTCGAATTATTTGCCGCGCAGTGCTCGATAGACATCCATGACGGCCGGCACATAGGCCTGCGTCTCCGGATAAGGCGGAATACGGTAACCGTGGCGAATGACGGCATTCTGGCCAGCGTTGTAGGCGGCCAGCGCCAGTTGCATGTCGCTACCGAAGGTGTCGATCAGCAGGCGCATGTAACGCGCCCCGGCGGCGATGTTCTGTTCCGGCGTTCTGGCATCGGCAACGCCCATGTTTCGGGCCGTTTCGGGCAATACCTGCATCAGGCCGATGGCTCCTTTGGGCGAAACGGCGGCGGGGTTATGCCGTGATTCGACATGGATGATCGCGTGTAACAGCGCGGGTTCAAGCTGATGGGTGCTGGCGGCACTGGCTACCAGGTCGGCGTAAGGCAGCTTGTCGAGTCCGGCCAGAAGGGAGGCTGACGATTTGCGCGAAGCGACCGGCGCAGCTTTGTCTCCCGTCCCTTTCAGGCGATAGGCGCCGGGGTCTTTCAAATACAGGCGATAAGGCGAAGTACCGTCCGGGATATTGGAAAAATGTGCCACCCCATCGGCATCGTCGTAATGCCAGATGCCGCCTTCCATCGCCGCCTGAGCAGCCTGCGGAAAAATCACCGCACACAAAACGGGCAGACACCAGGAAAAAAGCTTAGTACGCATGGCGGTCGTTGAACACCACCAGAACGGTTTTGGCGATGATCGTCAGATCGAGTTTGAGCGACCAGTTGCGCAGATAGTCGAGATCGTAGGCAATCCGCGCTTCCATCTTTTCCAGCTTGTCGGTTTCACCGCGATGGCCGTTAACCTGTGCCCAACCGGTAATACCTGGCTTGACCTTGTGACGGATCATGTAGCCCTTGATCAGCTTGCGGTACATCTCGTTATGCGCGACGGCGTGCGGGCGCGGTCCGACAATGCTCATGCGTCCTTGCAGGACATTGATGAACTGCGGCAACTCGTCGAGCGAACTTTTACGCAGGAAGGCCCCGAGCGGGGTGATGCGGGCGTCGTTTTTCGTCGCTTGGCGGATTGTATCGCCATCTTCGCAGACAGTCATCGAACGGAACTTGTAAACCGGGATCTCCTCGCCATCCAGCCCGTAGCGCCGTTGCACGAACAATACCGGGCCGGGCGAGGTCAGTTTTACGGCAATGGCGATACCCAGCATCACCGGCGAAATGAGCAGCATGATCACGATCGACAACAGAATATCGCTGAGACGCTTGATGATGCCGTTGATACCGGTAAACGGCGTGTCGCAGACGCTCACCACCGGGATACCCTTGACATTGTCCATATAGCCCTGGATCAGGTCGGTGACAAAGATGTCCGGGACAAAATAGATGGATGCCGTGGTATCGCGCAATTCTTCGAGCAGCTTGAGGATGCGCGGCTGCGTGGTCATCGGCAGGGTGATATAGATCAGATCGACGCGGTTCTGACGGGCATGCTCGGCCAGTCGGTCGATTCTTCCCAACAGACGCAATCCGTTTTCCTGGCTCAGCCGTTCGGAATGGCGGTCATCGAAAAAACCGACGAGCTCGATGCCGAGATAACGATCCCGGCTGATTTCGCCCCCCAGCCGTGCGCCCATTTCGCCCATGCCGACAATGACCGCCCGCTTGCGATTTCTCTCATCAAGCAGCAGGCGTTTGAGATGACCGCGCAGCAGGCAATGACCGCAAAACATCACAAGCGGTGTCAGCACGACCCAGCTCAGCACCAGGTCGCGCGGGAAGGCATCGAGATATTCGCTGGCATAGCCAAACAGCAGCAGCAGCAGAACAATACCGCTCCAGCCGAGCAGGATATCCAGCGCCGCACTGAGCAGCGATTTCTCATGACGCGACACGCCGGGAAAACTGATCGAAAAGGCGAGCACCGACAGGATGAAATATTTGTTGCCGAACGTATCTCCCTGGTAAAGAACGACGGCAAACAGGGTCAGGATGATCAGCAGGGGGTCAAGAAAGGCGTTGCCAAGCGTCAGCAGGGAAATCTTCGCACTCAACAGCCTCTGTTGTCGTTGCAGCCTCGGAAACATGGGGGTAATCAGGAAATCGGAATGAAAACACTTTATTCATCCCATGTTACGGGCGTGTTAATCATCCGGCGCCTTGGGGTCGGCCTCATCATTGACCAGCCGTCGCAATACCGGGCCTGAACCGCCATCTTCGGCCAGCCATATCTCGTCGAAGCCCTCGGCATAGGTCAGCGGCATCTTCCTGCCCAACGTTGCCCACAAGGCCTTGTCCGGCACCCGCGCCTTGCCGCTACGTTGTCGGTTGCGAGCCAGCGCACGGTCAGTCGCGATGGCAAATTCGATGCCAATGCAGTAAAACCCGGCCTGCCCGGCCGGTGCAAGATAGCGGGCACGATCTTCCGCCGTGGGATTGGTGGCGTCGATAACGAAGGGTTGACACGCTTCAATGCAGGCGGCCAGCAACAACGATTCACGGCGACGGGTACGCAGCATGTCGTAATTGATGCGGACATGCGTATCCCAGTAATGCTCGCGACAGAAGGTCGATTTTCCGGCTCCCTGGACACCTGAAAGGATTACCGCTTCCAGGCGGAAAACATCGGCAAATGGCGAATTGCTCATCCGGCACCTCATAAAAAACGGCAAGCTTGATGATGGCCTGTGGCAAAAGTATGAATCCCCGGCAGAAAAACCGTAATTCCTCCGAATCCGGCACGGTGCCAGCCGGATTTGATCCGTTCGGATCATGCGCCATGTGCCGAACTGATTGTTTTCCGGCGCAGGCCGGTACATCGCCTGTCATCCGGCATTTCTAGAATTCCCGACATCTTCCTGCAAGGCTCCGCGCCGCACAGGAGATAAGCAAACCCGGTTTCAGCGCCTCCGGCCTGATCCGGCCAATTCTTGTCACGAACTTAAGGGGATATTTGTGGATAGGCGTAATTTTCTGAAAACCGGGTCGTTGGGCCTGGGCGGCTTGATGCTGGGTGGATCGCAGTTACCTGGACTGATCAGTGAAGCCAATGCCATGAGCATGGCGACGGGGATGCCATGGAAATTCGGCGTCATGGCCGATACACAATGGGGTAACCGCACCACCGACCCGGCCAATCCGGCAACCTGTGCGATTGCCATCATCAACGCGCTGAACGCCCGCTTCATCGCTCACGGCGTCAAATTTGTCGTACAGGTCGGCGATCTGGTCGACAAGGAAGTCTGGGACTGCCCGGATACCTATACCAATGATCCGTTCGGCAACGCTGGCAAAAAGGCCATCCGTACACTGCCGTACCGCGCCTGGGCTGTTCAGGACTTGTACGATGCCGGTATCGGCTACTTCCCGGTGCGCGGCAACCATGAAGCAACGCGGATCGCCGCGCAGGAAATACCCCAACTCTTTCCGCAGACCATCGGCAACGGCAACATGTTCGATACCAGCAGGATCATCGACAGCAACAACCCCAATCTGGTCGGTCTGAGCTATGCCTTCGACTTCAACAATGTGCGCATCGTCTTTATCGACCAGTTCCAGCGCAAGGACGGCAGCGGGTCGACCAACGACAATGCGATCGACCAGATTGGCTGGGTGGACAGCACCCTGGCCGACCGGCCAAGCGACATGCACGCCTTTGTCATGGCGCACAAGAACCTCTCCGGCCAGAATCACGCTGACTGTCTGTTCGGTGTCAACGCCACCAGCAATCTCGCGAGTCGCGACGCCTTCATTGCCAGCCTGCAAGCCAACAAGGTCGGATTCTATGTCGGTGGCCACGACCACATGCACCATCGCTCTATCGTTTGCGATTCCGGCAACAGCAAGGATATCGAACAGATCATCTGTGCCTCGAACAGCCACAAGTTCTACACGCCCAAGGCCAGCCCGAACGACCCGTCCGAAAAAGTGGTCGCTCAAGAGTTGTACACCATCGGCTACTACATTTTCACCGTCGATGGCCCGATGGTGACGGTTGACTATTATTCGTCGGCCAATAGCAATGACTTCGGCCCATTCTCCCTGGCACAGACGCCGGAGCCCATCACTTTCTATCGGCGTGAGCGCTTCGGCTACAGCCAGAACGGCCAGGAATTCGTCGTCGCCAACAACGAGTCATACAGCGTTGTCCAGGACAGCTACAAGGGTACCCGTGTCAAAATTCTGGACGGTATCAATGCCGACACCAATGCCGATGCCGACTTCAACAACCGTGAAATGGTCAAGACGGTCAAGACCGGCTGGCGTGATCGCCCGGAAGGCTGTGCCAGTGCAGCGCTGAAGCTGTGGGGTCTGTGCGAGAACCTCTCGCTGTGTGACGCATCCCTCACCGGCCCGTGGCCGAATGCCGACCAGGACTACGTCACCGACACCTACGTCCTGTCGCTCTCTTACGACACTTCCCTGCTGCGCCCGTCGCAACTGGTGACAGGCCGTGTCTGCCTGGCCACAAAGGACGAAGACGGCGTCTGGAAAAACGCCATCGAACTTAACGAAGGCGGCATGCGCAAGTTCGTTTTTGGTCGCTGGAAACCCGGCTACCCGCTCGGCACTTACGGCATTGACCCGTCAAGCCGCACCGCCTGGGCCGTTCTCAACCGCGATGGCGAATACGCCGTGCGCCTCATCTGATCCCAAGGAGATTTCACCCATGAAAAAAACTGTTCTCACCCTGTTGCTGGCCGCCTCCCTGCAAGGTTTCTCCGCACTGGCCGCCGCCTCGCCGGTCGTCATCGGCTTCGATTCGCTGATGCAGGACAATGACCAAACCAACGAAATCGGCAACGTCTACCGTGAAAGTGGCTTCGAGTTCAGCAACCTCAGCAACCCTTTCAGCTTTGCCTCTTTCGGCACCCAGAACCCATTTTTCAACGGTTCGACGGCGCTCTTCAATGACAACACTGATGGTCAGACCCGCCTGAGCCAGATTGGTGGCGGGCTGTTCTCGCTCTCCTCGATCACACTCTCCACCCTGGCGCCCGGCTACACCGAAGAGGGCACGAGCGTCACCTTCACCGGCCTGCTGGCAACGGGTGGCAGCGTGATGCAGAGCTTCAACGTTGCTGACGGTGCCGCTCAGACCTTCAGTTTTTCACCGAACTTCAGCAACCTGAGCGCCGTGACCTGGAGCAACGAAGCCAATTTCCACCAGTTCGACAACATCACGGTCGCCGCAGTGCCGGAACCTGAAACCTATGCCCTGATGCTTTCCGGTCTGGGTCTTGTTGCCTTTGCTGCACGCCGTCGCAGCAAATAAACCGTTTGCTCCGCCCTGTGTTCGATCCGGGCGGAAAACTGTCCGGATCGCTTTTTTTATTCAGCACATTGAGGAAATACCATGCTTCGCAAAATTCTTATCGCACTCTCTCTTGTCGCCATCGGCAGCACGGCGCAGGCGGCTCTGAACCCCGGCGATATCGCCTTCACCGCGTTCAACGCCGACGAGGACGGCCTGTCCTTCGTGACCTTCGCCGACATTGCCGCCAACACCACCATCTATTTCTCAGATAACGAATGGCAAGGCACGGCCTTCAACACTGGAGAAAGCTACAACCAGTGGAACTCGGGCAGCCAGGGTCTGGCGGCCGGTAGCGTCGTCCGTTTCAGCAATTACGACAAGACCTCGCTTTCCGCCTCATTCGGCACCCTCTCGCGCGTTACTCTCAGCGGCAACACCAACTGGGGCATTTCCCAATCCGACGACACCATTTACGCCTACCTCGGCAGCAGCGCCACCCAGCCGACCACCTTCCTCAGCGCCATCACCAACAGCAATTTCGACAGCACCAACGGCAGTCTGACGGGAACGGGCCTGGTCGAAGGCGTCACCGCCATCCGACTCAACGCCAACAATCCGGGAAGTTCGCCCGACTATGCCGAATACCGGGGAATCCGCAGCGGCCTCGGCAGCTTTGCCGCCTACAAGGATTCCATCTACAACCTGGACAACTGGACGATAGACAGCACGGACGGCAAATACGCCTCGGTGATCCCGGACACTACCGCCTTCACCATCAGCCCGGTTCCCGAGCCCGAAAGCGCCGCCATGCTGCTGGCTGGTCTGGGCCTCATTGGTGCCATCGCCCGGCGTCGCGGCGTGAAACGCTGAAGCCATCGCAGGGAGGATAAGCGCAGCACCATCCGCCAATTCATTCAGCCACCGCCGGGCGCTGAACAGCTCGCTTATCCTCCCTGCGAAAAGCACAAAACCGGCAAACTGACGAAAGCTCAAGCTCATGTTCCGATCCGTATTTCTTCTCGCTGTCAGCCTGCTTTTCCCGCTGACGGCCTCGGCAATTTCCAGCGCCGTGGTACAGGTCGGGCGCATGGATTGTTCCGGCGACCTGAGCGTCAGGACAACAGACTCTGTTGCCCTGGGCTGTACTGGCTCATTTTCACTTTCCGGTGGGCGCATTGTCTCGGACTCAAGCATCGATATATTTGCCGGGAACACCCTCACGCTGGACAAGTTGTCAATCGAAGCGCCGCAGATTCGACTGAACAGCGGAACCATCCTCATCAAGGCCGGCAGCGAAATCATCATCAATACCGGCGATGGCAGCAGGATTCTGCTATCCGGTTTCTCTGACGCCACCCTCAGCCTTTCCGGCTGGAACGATTTTCGCCCGGGTGATGCGGGGGGGATCGTCCATCAGCAGGAAGGCGTATTACTTCCACTGACGGGGGGCAGCATTAGCGTAATTCCTGCCGTTCCCGAACCCGAAAGCGCCGCCATGCTGCTGGCCGGTCTGTGCCTCATTGGCGCCATCACCCGGCGTCGCGGCGTGAAATACCCACCTTATCCGTAGGAGCGGGCCCTGGCCGCGATTCGGGTGTATCTGCCGCAAACGCTGCAATCGCGGGCAGGGCCCGCTCCTACGGAGACGGAGGAAGCGATTTCATTATTTCCGCAGAACCATTGCCGACCGACGGTTTTACCCCCTTCCCCCTTTGCGGATCAATCCTCCCCGATCGCAAGTTCCTGCAACTGTCCGAGGGGTTCGTAGCGGAAGACCATGCGTTTGCCGTTGATCTGTTCGACAAGGTAAAGACCGTTGAGGCGGTCGCCTTCACGGACGATCAGGTTTTTATTCTGCTGCCCGAGGAAAACCACGTAAGCCTCACCATCGACAAGCTTGCCCAGATACTTGAACGGCAGGGCCGGGGCGCGAGGCGGAGGCGGGGGTGGCGGGGGCGGCGTGATGACCCAGCTTTTGACCTGAAAGGGATCGGAGAGCGGCACTTCGTCCTTTTCTTCCTCCGCAGCAGGCGCCGGAAATTGCGGCAGGGCGGCGAGGGGCGATGCTTCTTCGGGCGACCGGCGGCGGGCCTTTTCGACGGCGGGACGGAGTGGCTGTGACGCGGCTACCGATGTCGAACGCTGACGGGCCTCGCCGGGCGCTTCCTCCCCGTCATCGACGAGCAGTGCGGCAATCACGCTGAGCAACAGGAGGCTGCCAAGAATCAGCCAGCGCCGACGCGGATTGACGCTCATGGTTTTCCTGACTTCTGCCAATTTCCTCTGATTTTTTCTTTCTGTAGAATTATTCAT
>CAYMYD010000109.1:0-7773 GCA_964394535.1 uncultured Propionivibrio sp.
CTCGCCAGCCTGGTTAACTGGAGCTTTGCCGAGAAGAATTTCGCGGGCTGAGCGCTGCGGCATTCGTTTCGTTTTGAAAAAACCGGGGGTTTTACCCCCGGTTTTTTTGTGTCTGTGCGTAATCAGGCACGTGACCGATGAGGCCTGAAAATGGCTGACTCGATAGCGCATGCGAATGATAGAATCAATAACTGAATAGGGACATGAAGTGACAAGGACGATGCGATGAGAAAAATCAGCAAGCTGGCCGCACGGCAAAAAGCCGTTACGAATGTTCTCGCCTCGCTGCGCATCGAACAGCTGACGCCCAGTCCGGGTGTTGTCAAGGGGCTGCAAAGCTATCTTGCCGGGGAAACCTCTGTCGATAAACTGCTTGCCAGTGTAATGAATCAGCATGTCGCGGTACGACGGATCTGACTGCTACACTTTTCCTGGCGCTGAAATCCTGAGGAACAAGGCAGGCCTGCGCGATCAGGTAGCGCTGGATGCTTTCGAAGCCGATGCAACGGCAATCCGTCTGCTGGAATTGATTGAGCACCCAATTCCGGGGGCTTTTGATCTTGCCCACCTGCAAGCCATCCACCATCACCTGTTTCAGGATGTGTACGACTGGGCAGGGCAGTTGCGTACTGTTGATATCAGTAAAGGCAATAGTCACTTCGGTAATTGCGGGAGGATCGAAACCTATCTCGGTCAGCAGCTTGCCAAAATATCCAGCGAAAACTTTCTGTGCGGACTACAGCCAGCAATCTTCGTCAAGCGACTGGCTTATTACATGGGCGAGATCAATGCGGCTCACCCGTTCCGCGAAGGAAATGGCCGTGCTCAACGGGCTTTTTGTTCGCAACTGGCAGAGCAGGCAGGTTACTTTATTGACTTTGACGAAGTGGGCCGTGAGGAAATGCTTGCCGCGATGATTGCCAGTTTCCGCGGAGATAACCAAGCGTTGGAGCTGCTCCTCGGGCGGGTTGCCTCGATTATTGAACAGGAACAACGGATTTCGCCATGAGAGCCTCGGCGGCGAGGTAGTACGCTCTTTTCAGCATTGAAAAAAGCGGCAGGGAAGCATGCCTCCCCGCCGCTTTTTCTTCTACGCCGGATTACGGCACCTTGGGACTGAACTCCTTGTGACAGTTCGAGTTGTTGCAGTCCAACCGGGATTCCGTATGCTCGCGGTGGCACATCACGCATTCGGCATTGGTGCCGTGGTGCAGTGAGTCGTGCGGGTTGTAGTACTTCTTGTACTTGTCCGCCGTGAGCTGCGCGACATCCGCCGGGGAATCGTGACATTTGTCGCAGCGTATCGTCACCGGATTGACCGGGGCCGCTTCATCGTGACAGCGGTCGCATTTCAGCTTGGCGTGCGCCGGTTTTAGCGGCATTTTCTTGACGACCGGTTGTGCCGGGGCGGCTTGGGCCTGCATCGAGGGAAGTCCGGCCGTTGCTGCGATCATCGCCAAAGCCAGGGCTATCAGTTTTATCTTCATCATTTTTCGCTCCGCTGAGGTCAGACGAGGGGCATTTGAACCGCTTCCCGCGCGGCGATGATGCCAAACACGGTGCAGTCAACCGTTGAACAACCCGTTACCCGCACCGCGCCATGGACGCCGCCACTGGCTTCTCCGGCGATAAACAGGCCGGGGATCACCTCGTCGTCATCCACGCTGATGGCGCGTGCGCGGGCGTCGATGGCAATGCCGCCCTGCGAGTAATTGAACTTCGGATAGACCGGGCAGGCGAAGAAGGGGCCGTTTTCGATCGGCACGCTCTTGGTCTTGGCGAAGTCCTTGTTGAACTCGGTGTCCTTGCCGGCCTTGAGCTGCTCGTTGTAACGCGCCACGGTGGCCAGCAAAACATCGACCGGCATCTTGAAGCCCTGCGCGAGTGCTTCCAGACTGTCAAAACGCCGCATCTCGCCGTTGTTCAGGATGATGTGCAGCTTGTCGCGGTCGTACAGCGTGTCGAGGCCTTTCTGGTCGTAGATCAGGGCAGGCCAGTCGGAACCGGCATTGACCTGTTCGATGATCTTGAAGGACAGTCCCATGCGTGAGGCGCCTTCACTGATGAAGCGCTTGCCGCTGCGCTGGTCGACCAACAGGCCCTTTTCGATATCCTCGTAGCCGATTGAAATGGCAAAACGCACGTGGGCCAGATGAATCGAACGCGCCCCGCCCTTCATCAACAGCTTCAGGGCACCGGCGGTTGCGCCGAGTTGCACGGTGGAGGGGACTTTTTCGTACTGCGGAAACTCACGGCGACGGAATTCACGGTCGCGCGAAAAGCCGCCCGTGGTAAAAATCACACCCCGGCGAGCGCGCAGATAGCGAACAGCTCCGCTCTTGTTTTCGCGGTCATCCGACCACAGCTCCGGGTTGAACAGGTAACCGGCGCGGACTTTCACGCCGACCACGCGTCCGTCCTTGTCGCGGACAATTTCATCGACCTTGGTGCGTGTGCGCAACTGACCGCTGCTGAGCGAGCGAAAATGCCGGAGCAGGGGCTGCATCACATTGAGTCCCATGTTGTATGTGGGCTGATAGCAGCGCTTCACCGAATGGCCCGCCACCACGCGCAACTCCTTGTCGTACTTTGCACCGCGATCGACGAGAAACTGATGTGCGGCGGCAGAATTTTCTGCCAGTGTGCGTACCAGTTCCGGTGAGTTGAGGTAGGCACCGGCCTTCATCATGTCGGCACAGAAGCGCTCGACCGAATCCTGAACACCTTCGTCTTTCTGTGCCGGGGTGTTGCAGGCGGCGAAGGTGCCGCCGCTGATCACCGACGAGCCGCCAAAAGCGGCCATTTTTTCCAGTAGCAGAACGCTTGCGCCGGTTTCAGCCGCCGTGATGGCCGCCGTGAGGCCCGCCAGGCCGCTGCCGACGACGATGACATCGACGGTTTCATCCCATTTGATGCCGTCGCGCGCTTTCTTTGGCGCTGCCGCCTGCGCCAGTGGCGTGCCGAGCATGACACCGGCCGCCAGACCTTTTCCGAGGAAGTTGCGGCGTTCATTCGAACGGACCCCGGACTTGTCCTTGTCTCCCATGATCTCCCCTTTCAATCCAGCCACCCCGAACATTGAGGTGAGATTCAGCTTAGATGAGGGGCGTTACAAGGGCGTAAACAAGAATGCTGGCGGCGTTACAAAAGCATTACTGCTTTTACGCCTTGGGAACAGGGGTAAGGTGCAAAGTCAGTCCATCATGTAGCCGATGCCCACATAGGTGCGGATGCACTCGGCGTCCATGCCGGCGGCGCGCAGTTTCTGGCGCAGGCGGGTCAGAGCGACGCGCAGGCTGGTGACGTCGCCGCAATGGGTGCTGCCCCAGGCGCTTTCGAGCAGGTATTCATGCGTCAGGACGCGACCCGAACGGCGGACCAGAGTGGCCAGCAGACGGAACTCCGTTGCCGTGAGGCGCAACTCCTGATCGCGTACCCAGGCGCGATGATCAACGAGGCTGAGCCGGAGTTGGCCATGCACGAATTCGGCTGGTGAGGCAACATCGTGCTCGCGCGCCGTGCGCCGCAGCAGTGCCTTGACGCGGGCGAACAACTCTTCGAGGGCAAAGGGCTTGGTCAGGTAGTCGTCGGCACCCAGCTCGAAGCCGCGCAGTTTGTCGGTCTGCTGATCGCGGGCTGTCAGGATGATGACCGGCACATCGCTGAATTCGCGCAGCCCCTGCAATACCTGAAAGCCGTCCATGCCGGGCATCATCAGATCCAGGATCACCAGGTCCGGGGCCAGTCGGGCCACGCCATGAACGGCTTCTGTCGCCTGCGAGCAACCGTGACCCTCGAAACCGAGCGATTCGAGATTGGCGACAATCAGCCGCACGATTTTCGGCTCATCATCGACGACAAAAATCTTTTTCCGGTCGCTGCGTGGATCACTCATCCGGACTCCTTTCTGCACGGTATCACCAGGCGGAAAACGCTGCCGCAGCCCGGTTCGCTGGAAACTTCGATGCGGCCACCGTGCGCGGTCATGATGCCTTTGGCAATGGCCAGCCCCAGTCCGGTACCGCCAGGGCGGCGGACATTGCCACGTTGTACCTGATAGTAGCGCTCGAACACCTGTTCCAGATCAGTGGCGGCGATACCGATGCCATTATCACGCACGCTGATCGTCAGTTCATCCATTGCGCTGCGCGTGGCCTCGATGACGATGTCGGGCGTCCGGTCGCAGTAGCGGATGGCGTTGGACAGGAGGTTGATCAGTACCTGCCGCAAGCGTTGTTCATCGACGGGGGCAGTGAGTTCCGGCCCGATCTGCAGCGTCAGGTCGAATACGCCGTAGATGCGGGCGGCATCGACGGCGGACTGGATAACCTCCTCGATGGCGACCTCCTCGATGCTCAAGCGCAGACTGCCCGATTCGATGCGTGCGATGTCCAGCCAGTCGGAAATCAGGGTTTGCAGCGCGCCGACATCGTCGCGCATGCCGGACAGGAGTTCTTGCCGGAACTCCTCGCTCCAATGAGCATCCTCGCGCAGCAGAGATTCCACGCGCATGCGCAGGGCAGTGACGGGCGTCTTGAATTCGTGCGCCGCCACGCTGATCAGGCTGTCCTTCATCTGCTCGATTTCATACTCATGGGTGACGTCACGGATCAGTCCGCCATGACCGATCCGCTCGCCATCCGGCGTATTCACGTCGAACAGGATGGCCAGGTAGTGGCGTCCGGCATAGGCCATCATCAGTTGCGATTCCTGTCCGGAGAGCGCCTGCCCCAGTCGCTGCAATTCCGGCAGCAAGCCAGGGGGCGCGGCTGCCACCACGGCGTCAAACGCCGTGCCGGGATGCGGGGTGATTGCCGGTTCGGCCTCCGGACAGATCAGCCGACCGAAATTGCGGTTGGCATGGATCAGGCGGGCATCACCATCGACCAGCACCACGGCGTCGCTCATGCTCTCCAACACTGCCTGCAAGACCGAGCGCTGCGCTGCGGTTTCACGATAGAGCGTTTCGATCTCCTGCTGACGCTCCTCCAGGCGTTGCGTGCGATTGCGTACCCGTTCTTCCAGTTGCACATTGCTTTCCTGCAGTGCCTGCTGGTGAGCGACCAGTTCGGCGGCCATCGCATCCAGCCCTTGTTCCAGCAGGGTGAACTCGCGTGGTTTCGGAATGGCAGGATGGGTCGGTGGAAGCTTGGGGTGGCCGCGCTGCAAACGCTGCATCTGGTCGAGCAGGCTGGAAACCGCGCCGTTGGTGCGCAAAACCAGAACCCATACCAGGATGCCGGTGCCCAGCAGCGTGGCAGCCAGCAGCAGCGAGGCCGAGAGCAACGCTTCTTCCCGTGCCGCATTGCGTTGCGTGGTTGGTGTACTGATCCACAGCACCCAGTCAGGGCTGGCGAGGTGTGTCCAGGTGCTGAACACCTGCTGCCCGGAAAGGGGCGACCAATGTTCCAGGGTTCCCTTGGGATGCAGGCGGGCCTGCTTGACCAGGGTGTCTGCCGAGAGATCGCGGGGCGTTGTTTCATCGTCAAAGCGGGGGTGCCAGATGGCCAGGCCACCGGCATCGGTGATGGCAGCATAGCTTTCCGCAAACGGTCCGCGTCCTTCCAGCAGGGTGCCGAGCCGGCCAAGATTCAGTGCGCCCAGCACGAAACCGGCAAAGTTGCCTTGCACATCAAAATAGGGGACGACGATGGTGATGAGCAGTTTTTCCGTGCCGCCGCGCCCCTTCATTACCGGTGACATGACGGTGGTTTTTCTTTCGCGCACCGCGCGGTAATGCCAGCGGTAGCTGAAATCAACGCCGACCATCGACTGCCCTGCGGCATTGAACGGCGGCTCGAAGGCCAGCGTGACCGCGTGTTCATTGGCGACATAAAGGTTGATGAAACCTGGCAGGGCAGCATGCAGACCGCTCAGGATGCTGGTCAGATGTTGCGGCTGGAGGTCGCCGGAAACGGTCAATTGATGTGCCGCCGCCTCCAGAGCGTGGCGATGCGTACCGACATAGGCGGCAACGTCGCGTGCCAGCGTATCGGTCATCTGCTCCTGATGACGGTCGGTCTGATAGCCGACCGAGGCGATCCGCTTGAGCTGCAACCCGGTCAGGAGCGCCAGCGGCAACAACGCACAGGTGAAAAAGCCGACGACCAGATAGACGCGCAGGCTCATGGCCCCCATGCGCGTCAGTATCCAGCCGGTGATACGGTTCAGGGGCATGGCCTGCAGGCGCAGCAGCGCCGGGTATTTTTTTCGCAGCCCTCCGGGCGTTTTGTCAGGCTGTATCTGTATCCGATCAGTATCTTCAGCATAAGCTTCAGCATAACGCAACTTCACCTTTTTTGGTTCCGGAGCGTCCGGCTTGGCGGGACAGTTGCTCGCCATTCTCGCCGCAAACGTGATACTGGTATTGTTGCTTAACGAAAGCAAAATGCGGCGGCTGATCCTCTGGGGTGGATTTCAGGTGGGAGATATTGTCAGCCTGGCGGTTTCAGCCCAGCCTGTTGGCGGCGGAGCAGCAGGCAGGCGGTGAGCGATGTCGCCGTGCAGGCAAGGATCACCCAGACCATGGAACGACCGCTGGGGTCGTGGAAGTAGCTGACAGCGGCGCTGGCCAGCATGCCCAGGCCGAATTGGCTGGCGGTGAACAGCGCGGCAGCGGCACCGGCGTTTTGCGGGTAGTGTGCCATCAACAAGCCGATACAGTTGGCACCGAGCAAGCCGGTCATGCTGACCACTAGGAACAGGCCGACAATGACGGCCGGCAAGCCGTGGCTGACAAAACTGGCCAGACACAGCAGCAATGCCCCGGCGAAGCCGACCGTGCTGCCCAGGCCGATCATCCGGATGGCTCCCGTGCTTTTGACCAGGCGACTGTTCAGATAATTGGCGATGAAAATGCCGATGGCGTTGGTTGCAAAGAGCAGGCCATAGCTGGCCGGTAAAAAACCCGCAAGGTCGATGAAATAGAAGGGGCTGGCGGTGATATAGGCGAACATTGCGGCAAAGGACATGCCGCCGCTCAGCAGCAGTCCCAGCGCTACCGGGTCGAGCAACAGGCGGCCATAAACGGCAAAGGCCTGCGCCAGTGGCAGTTGTCCGCGCCGTTCGGTTGGCAGGGTTTCCGGCAGATAGAGCCAGACCACGCACAGGCTGAACAGTCCCCACAGCAGGAGGGCGGCAAAGGTGCCGCGCCAGCCCAGGCTGGCAAGCAGGACGCTGCCCAGCAAGGGGGCGAGCAGCGGGGCGATCGCGGTCACCATGGCCATCAGCGACAGTTTGCGGATCGCTTCCAGCGGGGGATAGACATCGCGGACCACCGCCCGTGCCAGCACCGAGGCAGCACCGCCGCCCAGTGCCTGCACGAAACGGGCGAGAATCAACGATTCGACGGTGTTTGCCAGCATGCAGGCCAGGCTGGCAACAACAAACAACAGGATGCCACCGAGCATGACGACACGTCGGCCATAACGGTCAGAAATGGGGCCATAAAACAACATGCCGAGCGAAAATCCGGCCAGAAAGACGGTGACTGACAACTGCACCACTTCGGCCGGAGCACTCAGGCCACGGGCAATGGCCGGCAGAGCCGGCAGGTAAAGGTCGATGGCCAGCGGCCCGAAAGCAACCAGGGCGCCGAGCAGCAAGACGAAGCGCCCTTCGTGGGCGCTATCGGGAAGTTGAGGATTGATCAAGGGGAAAGGGCAATGGGAGGAGGACGGCGTGAGGGGTGAGGAGGGGCGGGATGGTTTTTCCCTGTCCCCTTGTATGATCGTTTTTAATGAATTTATTTAAAATGAATAGAGGTCTGTGGGG
>CAYMYD010000110.1:0-4642 GCA_964394535.1 uncultured Propionivibrio sp.
CCCCCTGAACGCCACCACTTATCCGGTGATTGCCGCGATCAGCGTCTCGCACCTGTTGAATGACATGATGCAGTCGGTGCTGCTGGCCATCTACCCGATGCTGAAACTCGGCCTCAACCTGTCGTTCGCCCAGATCGGCCTCATCACCCTTTCCTACCAAATCACCGCCTCGCTGCTGCAACCGCTGATCGGCTTGTACACCGACCGCCGACCGATGCCTTATTCGCTGTCGGTCGGCATGGGGTTCACCCTGGTTGGCCTGCTCTCGTTGTCACAGGCATCAAGTTTTGCCGCGGTAGTGAGCGCAGCGATGCTGATCGGCATCGGCTCGTCGGTCTTTCACCCGGAATCCTCGCGTATCGCCCGCATGGCGGCGGGCCGTCGGCCGGGACTGGCCCAATCGCTGTTCCAGATCGGCGGCAACCTCGGCGCGTCCATCGGCCCGCTCCTCGCCGCGTTCATCATTGCCCCACGGGGACAGGGCAGCGCGGCCTGGTTCTCGCTCTTTGCGCTGGTCGGCCTGATTCTGCTCGTTTTTGTCGGACGCTGGTCGAGCCGGCACATTGCCAACTTCCGCAAACGGATGAAGGCACAAGCAGACAATGGGCTCACCCGCCGTCAGGTCGGCAAGGCGCTGGGCATTCTTGGCCTGCTCATGTTCTCCAAACAGTTTTATACGGCCAGCCTGAGCAGCTATTACACCTTCTACCTGATGGAAAAATTCGGACTTTCGCTAAGCTCAGCCCAACTCTATCTCTTTGCCTTCCTCTTTGCCGTCGCGGTCGGCACCCTGCTCGGCGGGCCGCTGGGCGACCGGATTGGCCGCAAGTGGGTGATCTGGTTTTCCATCCTCGGCGTCTCCCCGTTCACCCTGCTCCTGCCGCACGCCAACCTCTTCTGGACAGCGCTTCTCACGGTCATCATCGGCCTGATTCTCGCCTCCGCCTTTGCGTCAATCCTGGTCTATGCCCAGGAACTCATCCCCGGCAAAACCGGCACCATCGCCGGTCTGTTTTTTGGCCTCTCCTTCGGACTGGGCGGTCTGGGCGCGGCATTGCTCGGCCAGTTGGCTGACGCGACGAGCATCACCACGGTCTATCAGGTCTGCGCCTGGTTGCCGCTGATCGGCTGCGCCGCGGCCTTCCTGCCGACGATCAGGACTCAGCCAAGGCAGCAGGGTGATGTGCGCGCAACACCTGGCTGACGATCGCCATCGACGGACTCATCGCCCGGCTTTTCCGGTAAATGAGTCCGTAACTGGCCAGACGGGAAGAAAAACGGATCGGCAGGCTGTTCAGGATGCCATGGCTTTGGTAGTACTCGACCAGCGACAAGGACATCAGGGTGATCGCATCGCTGCGCTGTAGCAGGGAAGCCGTCAGCATGATGGAATCCGTTTCAATCTGGCTTGGCGGCAGATCAAGCTGGGCCTCACGGAAAATCTGATGGAAGATTTCGCGCAAAGGCGTTGCCTGCGGGTGAATGACCCATGGATAGCGGATCAGTGCCGCCAGATTCACGCCGGAAGAATGCATTTCCGGGTGTTCGCCACGAGCGGCCACCAAGATGAGTTCCTCGCCGAAAGGTTCGAACGCCAGATTCTCGCGCGATTCTTCCTGCGGGATACGGGCCAGCAGCAAGTCAAGCTGATTACGCTTCAGGGCCTGCACCAGCATGTCGCTGGTGGCGATGGTGACGGAAAGATTCAACATCGGATAATCAGCCTTGATCTGTGCGATGGCTTGCGGTAACTGGCTACCCGCCAACGCGCTGATCGCACCGATACGCACCCGCCCCCGATGCCCGGATTCAATGGCCAGGATCTCTTCATGAAAGCTGTCCAGATCGGCAAAGACCAGGCGCGCATAGCGGATGGCGGCTTCGCCCAGACCGTTCGGCTGCAGACCGTTCGTGGTACGCACAAACATCTTTTGCCCGAGCAATTCCTCGATTTCCTGCAGAATCTTGGTCGCTCCCGGTTGGGTGATCGCCAGTTTTTCCGCCGTCCTGCGCAAGGAACCTTCCTCGGAGAGGGCTGACAGCAAGCGTAAATGCCGCATATGCAGGCGACTTTTGATATGAGCCAGCGAATTGATCATCGATAACCCCTGGTTATAGGGAGACGCAGTAAATTTCAATTTACAAGAAGGGTGATCCGCAGGATGATAGCCGCGATACCGTGCCCACACCAATACCGGACAACTCAGGGAGAATCCATGCACGCCAAGCCAACAACCATCACGCACATTACAGCGCACGACATCCGCTTCCCCACCTCGCGCACCAAGGCGGGTTCCGATGCGATGAACGCCTCTTCGGACTATTCAGCCGCCTACGTCATTTTGCACACCGACTCTGCTGATCACCTGCAGGGACACGGCCTGACCTTCACCAACGGACGCGGTAATGAAATGTGCGTCGAAGCGATCAAGGCGCTCTGCGAGCGTTTTGTGACTGGCCGCACCCTGGAATCGATCACCGAGAACTTCGGTGCTTACTGGCATGAAATGGTCGCCAGCGATTGCCAGTTGCGCTGGCTCGGGCCGGAAAAAGGCGTGATCCACCTGGCGACGGCAGCCGTCATCAACGCAATCTGGGATTTGTGGGCGAAGCAATCCGGCAAGCCGGTCTGGAAACTGCTCGTCGACATGTCGCCCGAGGAACTGGTGCGTTGCATCGATTTCACCTACATCTCCGACGCCCTGACGCCCCACGAAGCCATCGCCCTGCTGCGGCAACAGCTTCCCGGCAAGGCAGCGCGGGAAAAAGAGATGCTGGCTTCCGGCTTCCCCGGTTACACCACTGCCGCCGGCTGGCTGGGTTATTCCGAAGAAAAAATGCGCTCACTGGCGCGTGAGGCCGTTGCCGAAGGCTGGAACCATCTCAAGCAGAAAGTCGGCGCGGATATCGAGCAGGATGTCCGCCGAGCACAAATCCTGCGCGAAGAGCTTGGCTGGGAACGCAAGCTGATGATGGACGCCAATCAGGTCTGGGATGTCGATGAGGCGGTCACCAACATGCGTCGCCTGGCCGAATTCGACCCGTGGTGGATCGAAGAACCCACCAGCCCCGACGACATTCTCGGACACGCCGCAATCCGCGAGCGGATTTACCCGATTGGCGTGGCCACCGGCGAACATGCGCATAACCGTGTGATGTTCAAGCAGTTTTTCCAGGCTGAGGCGATGGACTTCTGTCAGCTTGATCCGGCCCGTTTGGGCGGGCTGAACGAAGTGCTGGCCGTGCTCTTGCTGGCCGCCAAATTCGGTGTGCCGGTCTGCCCGCACGGTGGCGGCGTCGGCCTCTGCCAATATGCGCAACACATCGTTTTTTTCGACTATATTTCTGTTTCGGCATCTCTGGAAAAGCGGGTTCTGGAATACGTCGACCATCTTCATGAAAACTTCAAGGAGCCACTGGTCGTCCGTCGCGGACACTACATGCCCCCCATGCAAGCGGGCTACAGTGTCACGATGAAGGACGAATCACTGGCTGACTTTGCCTATCCAGACGGCAAGGAGTGGAAATTCTGAATCAAGGTCGTCTTTCCTGCCCCGCATCTCATAAGCCGGAAAAAAGTGCTTGGAAGAACCCGGTTCATGGTGAAGGCAGTTCCGTGACCGACAGAAAAACGCATCACCGCAGTGCAATGTAATCAGCAGCAAACCCCGATCAACGTATCACCTAACGGAGAAAACGAAATGAAGAGTATGTTCAAGATGGTCAGCACAGGACTCAGCCTGTTGATCGCCGCCGGCCTGATCGCCGGTTGTGATTCCAAGGACACCAAGCCTGCTGCCGCCCCCGCAGTTGAAAAGAAGGTCGAAGCCAAGATCATCAAGGCAGGCATTGGCCTCAACGATCAAAGTCCGCAGTACAAGGGCCTGCTAAAGTTCAAGGAAATCCTCGAAGCCGAAAGCAAGGGCCGTTATGAAGTCAATCTTTTTGCCAGCTCGCAACTGGGCGACGATACCAAGATGATGACCTCGCTACGCGCCGGCACGCTGGAAATGACCTGCCCCTCGACCGCGCCGATCGCCGGTCTGGACAAGAAATGGATGGTCTTTGACCTGCCTTTCCTGTTCCCCGATGAAGAAGTCGCCGACAAGGTGCTCGACGGCCCGTTTGGTCAGCAATATCTGACCTCGCTCGCCGACCACGGCATCATCGGCATGGCCTTCTGGGAAAACGGCTTCCGCCAGTTGACCAACAACGTGCATGAAATTAAGACACCGGCCGACCTGAAGGGGCTCAAGATCCGCACCATGGAAAACCCGGTGCACCTCGCCACCTTCCGCGGCATGGGTGCCAACCCGACGCCGATGCCTTTTGGCGAACTGTTCTCGGCATTGCAGCAAAAAACCATCGACGGACAGGAAAACCCCTCGACTTCCAACTTCCTGCAGAAGTTCTACGAAGTGCAGAAGTTCTCGACCCTGAGCAACCACTTCTATTCGCCCTTCGTGTTCATGTACAGCAAGAAAATCTGGGACACTTATCCCAAGGAAGATCAGGACCTGATCCTCAAGGCGGCGCGTGAAGCCGGCTTGTATCAGCGCAAGATCAACCGCGACACCATGGGCGATGCCGTTGCCGGTATGGAAAAGGCCGGTATGACGGTGACCCGGCTGACGCCTGAACA
>CAYMYD010000110.1:4742-7730 GCA_964394535.1 uncultured Propionivibrio sp.
TGTCGTGCATGGCGCTCTTCGTTTTTTTGAACGTCGTCTTGCGTTACTTTTTCAATTCCGGCCTGACCTGGGCCGAAGAAGCCTCGCGCTATCTGTTCATCTGGCTGATTTTTCTGGGGGCCATCGTCGCTTCACGGGAAAATGCCCACCTCGGCGTCGACACCCTGGTGCGCCGCCTTTCGGTCAAGGCGCAAAAATTCGTATTCATTTTCAATAACATCGTTCTGGTCATCGTCATGGGCCTATGCACCCACGGGGCCTGGAAGCTCACCGTGCTGACCATGGAACAGGTCTCGGCATCCATGCGTTTGCCCCTGGCTTACGTCTATGTTTCCGGCTTCATCTGCTGCGGCGGCATGGTCCTTATCGCACTGGTCAACCTGTACCGCGTCGGTGCCAAAAAGATTGACGAAAAAGAACTGGTGATGACCGTCGATTCCGAAGACGCGAAGATCGTTGACGAAGCCACCGGCGAGAACCTTCAGGGAGAACAAAAATCATGACCATGACCATGCTCGTATTTCTCGGCTCGCTTCTGGCGGCCATGGCGCTGGGCATCCCCATTGCCCATTCGCTGATCATCAGCGGGGTCGCGCTGCTGATCAAGATGAAGATGTTCGACACGCAAATTCTGGCTTCGACCTTGGTCGATGGTGCGGACAACTTCCCCTTGATGGCGATTGCCTTCTTCATCCTGGCCGGGGAGTTGATGAACGCTGGTGGCGTATCGAAGCGCATCATCGCCTTCGCCATCGCGCTGGTCGGCCATGTCCGGGGGGGGCTGGGCTACGTCGCCATTCTGGCCAGCCTGATCTTTTCCGGACTATCCGGCTCAGCGGTAGCCGATACCGCAGCGCTTGGTGCCATCCTGATCCCGATCATGGAGGAAGCCGGCTACAAGCGCGGCCACTCGGCTGCACTGATCGCCTCGGCGGGGATCATTCCGCCGCTCATGCCGCTTAGCGTGCCAATGATCATCTTCGGTGTTACCGGCAACGTCTCGATCCCGAAACTGTTCATGTCCGGCATCTTCCCCGGCCTGATGCTGGGCCTCTGTCTGGCCGCCACCTGGGCCTGGATCGCCCGCAAGGAGCACTTCAAGGTACAGCCGAAAAAATCCTTCAAGGAAATCATGGTTGCCACCAAGGATGCGGTCTGGGCCTTCGTGCTGCCGCTGATCATCATCGTCGGACTCCGGGGCGGCATCTTCACTCCGACGGAAGCTGCGTCCATCGCGGTTTTCTATGCCTTGTTCGTCGGCGTGTTCATCTACCGGGAGTTGAAATTCTCGCGTATCACCGAAGTGCTGGTTTCAGCCGCCAAGGTGACCAGCGTCGTCATGTTCCTGGCTGCAACGGCCATGATCTCTTCGTGGCTGATCGCGGTGGCCAACATTCCGGCGCAACTGGCGGACATGCTTGCTCCGCTGATGAACAACAAGATCATGCTGATGTTTGCGATCAACCTGCTCGTGCTGCTGGTTGGCACGGCAATGGACGCGACCCCCACGATCCTGATCCTGACACCGGTGCTGATGCCTATCGTCATGAAGGCGGGCATCGACCCGATCTATTTCGGCTTCATGTTCGTCTTCAACAACATGGTCGGCTTGCTCACGCCGCCGGTCGGTACCGTGCTCAATGTCGCCGCAGGGGTTGGCAAGGTCGCCATGGACGAGATCATCCGGCGGGTGCTTCCCTACATGTGGATCGAGATCGCGCTGTTGCTGTTGCTGACCTTCTTCCCGAAACTGGTCACCGTACCTTTGTACTGGCTGATCCCGAAATAAAACCCGCTGCCAGGCCCCGGATTATCGGGGCTTGGGCACGACAGCGGACAACTTTACGTTAGAATACAGACTGGCGAGTCAGCAAAAAAAAACGCTGTCTCTTTGATGATTTTTTAAACGGAGAAAACCATGGCTGCAAAAGATCGTATGGCTGTACTGAGCGCAATAATGGATCAAAGCATCATTCCGGTGTTCTATCACCCGGATGTCGAGCTGTGCAAGGACGTGATTCAGGCCTGTGCCAATGGCGGCGCAAAATGCGTTGAATTCACCAATCGCGGTGATTTTGCAGCACAGGTGTTTCTTGACGTCACCCGTTACTTTGCCAAGGCTGACCCCAGCGTCATCATGGGTGTTGGCTCAATCTGCGACGCTCCGACAGCCGGCCTCTACATCGCCTACGGTGCCAAATTCGTCGTCAGCCCGCTGACCTGCGTTGAAACGGCCAAGCTCTGCAACCGTCGCGGCATCCCCTACAGCCCTGGCTGCGGATCGGCCACTGAAATCGGCAATGCCCAGGAACTCGGTTGTGAAATCGTCAAGGTTTTCCCCGGCTCCTCCGTCGGCGGCCCGGAGTTCGTCAAGAGCATCCTCGGCCCGATGCCCTGGACGCGCATGATGCCCACCGGCGGCGTCGAACCCTCCGAAGAATCGTTGCGTAAATGGTTTGGTGCCGGCATTGTCGCCTGCGGCGTCGGTTCCAACCTGATCACCAAGAAAATGCTCGACGCCAAGGATTTCAAAGGCATCGAAGACAACGTGCGCAACACCATCGCCCTGGTCAAACGCATCAAAGCCGAACTGGCGGCAAAATAAAACCCCTCCCTATAACAGAAAGGACACTCCATGAGCGAACTCATCATCAAGCCTGCCAGCGAATGCCGCTGGGACTGTGCCGCCTTCGGCGAAGTCATGCTCCGCTTCGATCCCGGCTTTGGCCGCGTGCGTAATGCCCGCAGCTTCCAGGTCTGGGAAGGCGGCGGCGAATACAACGTCGCCCGCGCCATGCGCAAATGCTGGGGCAAGCGCGCCATGGTCGCCACCGCCCTGCCGAAGAATGACCTCGGCTGGCTGGTCGAAGACCTGATCATGCAGGGCGGCGTCGATATGAGCCACTGCATCTGGCGTGATTTTGACGGCATGGGCAAGAACACCCGCGTCGGCCTCAACTTCACCGAAAAAGGCTTCGGCATCCGTCC
>CAYMYD010000111.1:0-5189 GCA_964394535.1 uncultured Propionivibrio sp.
GGGTTTTCGTCCAAAACCGGCGAAGCCGCCTGACTTTCACTAACCACCAGCCACTAACCACTGTATTTCACGCTAACGCCGCGTCCCGCCCAGGATCGAGCCCAGCACGCCACGCATGATTGCCCGCCCAACCTGCGAACCGATGGAGCGGGCAGCGGATTTGGCCAGAGCTTCGGCGACGCCTTCACGGTGCGCGCCGCGCGGGCCGGTGCTGCCCCCGAGAAGCTCGCCCAGTCCACCCAGGAATCCGCCCTCACTGGCCGGTTTGGCGGCTGGCTGGCTGGCAGTTGGCGTACTGGCCGTGGGCTGACGGGCGGCCGTTGTCGCTGGCGCTGCTGCCTGGAGTTTTTCATAGGCCGATTCACGATCAACGGCCTGTTCATAAACGCCATAAACCAGCGAGGACTGAATCCGCGCCTGCCGTTCTGCCGCCGTAAGCGGCCCGATGCGTGAGGCCGGAGGCAGGATGAAGGCGCGCTCGACGATGTTGGGCCGCCCTTTTTCATCCAGGAAGGAAATCAGCGCCTCGCCGACGCCGAGTTCGGTGATGGCGCTGGCCACATCGAAGGCCGGGTTCTGGCGCAGGGTCGCAGCAGCCGTGGCAACGGCCTTCTGGTCACGCGGGGTAAAGGCGCGCAGGGCATGCTGGACACGGTTGCCCAACTGGCCCAGCACCTTGTCCGGGATGTCCAGCGGGTTCTGCGTGACAAAATAAACGCCCACGCCCTTCGAGCGGATCAGCCGTACCACCAGTTCGATCTTTTCCAGTAACGCGGGTGGCGCTTCGTTGAACAGCAGGTGCGCTTCGTCGAAGAAGAACACCAGCTTCGGCTTCTCGACATCGCCGACTTCGGGCAATTGCTCGAAGAGTTCGGAAAGCAGCCAGAGCAGGAAGGTCGAGTACAGACGCGGCGAATTCATCAACTGGTCGGCAGCGAGGATGTTGATAAGGCCCAGGCCGTTATCGGTCTGCAACAAATCGTGGATATTGAGCATCGGCTCGCCAAAAAAGCGGGTGCCGCCCTGCTCTTCGAGCGTCAGCAAACCGCGCTGGATGGCACCGATTGAAGCGGCCGAAACATTGCCGTATTCGGTGGTGAAGCTGCGCGCGTTGTCGCCGACATGCCTGACCATGGCGCGCAGGTCCTTGAGGTCGAGCAGCAAAAGGCCGTTGTCGTCGGCAATCTTGAACACCAGTTGCAGCACACCGGACTGCGTTTCGTTGAGATTCAGCAGGCGCGAGAGCAGGATCGGCCCCATGTCCGAGATCGTCGCCCGGACCGGGTGACCCTGCTGGCCGGTCACATCCCAGAAGGTCGCCGGGAATCTGGCGGGTGCCCAGTCGTCGACGCCGAGCATTTCCAGGCGCTCCCGCAATTTCGGGCTCTCACTGGCCGCTGCGGACAGTCCGGAAAGATCCCCTTTCACGTCGGAGAGAAAGACCGGCACACCGATGGCCGAAAAGCGTTCGGCCATCACTTGCAGGGTAACGGTCTTGCCGGTGCCGGTCGCCCCGGTAATCAGGCCGTGGCGATTGGCCAGCGAGGGCAAAAGGGCAAGGTCGGTGGATTTATGGCGGGCAACAAGTAGAGGCGGGATCACGTCAACAACTCCTGTAATTTCGTAAAGCACGGTCGCCGTGCCTGATGGTGGTAAAATACACAGCTTTATTATCAACCATTTACGGTTGTCGCGGCGAGACGCCGCGCACCGTGCAGAATCAAGTCGAGGTCATTATGGCTGGTCATTCCAAATGGGCCAATATCCAGCACCGCAAAGGTCGTCAGGACGAAAAGCGCGGCGCTGCCTTTTCCAAAATCGCCAAGGAAATCACGGTTGCTGCCAAATCCGGTGGCGGTGATCCGGGCTTCAACCCGCGTCTGCGTCTGGCAATCGACAAGGGCAAGGCGGTCAACATGCCCAAGGATCGCATCGACAATGCCATCAAGAAAGGCACGGGCGAACTGGAAGGCGTCGATTACGTGGAGGTCCGTTACGAAGGTTACGGCATTGGTGGTGCGGCGGTGATGGTCGATTGTCTGACCGATAACAAGACGCGTACCGTTGCCGATGTCCGTCACGCCTTCACCAAGCATGGCGGCAATCTGGGTACCGATGGCTGCGTAGCCTTCATGTTCAAGCACTGCGGCCAGTTGCTGTTTGCTCCGGGAACCGACGAGGCGGCACTGATGGATGCGGCCATCGAGGCCGGTGCCGAGGACGTACTGACCAACGATGATGGTTCCATCGAAATCATCACCGCACCCAATGACTACATCAGCGTCAAGGAGGCTCTCGAAACTGCCGGTTTCACCGCTGAATTCAGTCAGGTGACGATGAAGGCCGAGAACGAGGTCGAACTGGCGGGTGAGGATGGTGCCAGGATGCAGAAGCTGCTCGACGCACTGGAAGCAGTGGACGACGTGCAGGAGGTCTATACCAGCGTGGTGATCGAGGAAGGTTCGTAAGGAACCCGCCGACTTTATTCGCTGGATCGGGATGCGCTGCAAGGACGATAGAGCAGCCAGCGATAGAGTGACAGGCTGATCAGCCAGTCGAAGAGCAGGGTCCACAGGTTGTGCGAGAGAAAGTGTGCCCCCTGCATCATCCTTCCCAGCGAGAAGAGTGCTCCCAGGCCCAGCGCGATGCCGAGGGCAATACGTGCGCTTTGCGGACGCCGGTCGCGCAGGACAAAGTACAGTGCCAGCAGCGAAAAGCCGGTTGAGGCGTGACCGGCTGGCCAGCAACGTCCCGGATTGTCGTTTGCAGTGCGCTTTTCAAGCAGCGGAATAAAGCGTTCCTTGCCGCCGAATTCATTCAGGCTCCACGGGCAGTGCATGCCGGTCAGCGTTTTGAGCGGGGTGACGATGGCGGTCGATAGGCTGATCGATAGGACCAGATAACCCAGAGGTCGCCGCCAGTTCCGGAATCGTGTCAATAGCAGGCTGGTCAGAAAACCGGCGATAGCAATGATGCCGAGGGCGATGACCGCCTGTTTGGCACGATCATGCAGAATATCCTCCAGCCAGAAGTTGTGACGGCCAATGAAGCCGACTCCCGGCTCGTAGAACAGACGGGCCAGTGCAAAATCCACTGGCGCCGGATCGAACAGCAGCAGCAAGAGCATCAGGAGCAGCGGCAGGATCAGTGCTAGCCGGAAATCGAAGGGGCGCGAGGGGCAGAGGGTCATGGCTTTGTCGCGGTGCGCTGTTTCCAGGACATCAGTCCGCTTTCAAACGCATGGCTGGCTCCCTGATAGTAGGCGATTTCCCGGCGGATCAACGGGTCATTGCGGCTGGTTGCGCTTTCCTGGCTACGGCCCAGGGCGTCGTCGTGGCGACGCATCAAGCGGCGGGGGCTGAGGAGCGCCAGATCTTCGCCGTCAAAGAGACCAAGGTGCTGATAGTTGCCGATCAGGGCACGGCCCGGTGCGGCATCGGCAAGCAATACATCGTGGCCGAAGAAGGTCGATTCATAAGGAAGTTTAAGAATCCCCAGCAGGGTCGGGGCAATGTCGATCTGGTTGGCAACGTTGGCCACTTCCTGGGCGGCAATGAAACCGGGCGCATAAATGAACAGGGGGATGTGATAGTTGGCGACCGGCAGATCCTCCTTGCCCGCACTCCCTGCCGTATGGTCGGCAACAAAGAGGAATACGGTCCGGGCAAACCAGGGTTTCTGCCGTGCCTCGGCGAGAAAGCGGCCAATGGCGTAATCGGTGTATTTCACCGCACCGTCGCGTCCGGTACCGGAATGGATGTCGATTCGCCCGTCCGGATAGGTATAGGGACGGTGGTTCGAGGTGGTCATCAGTTGCAGGAAGAAAAGCTTGCCCGCAGCGTGATCGGCGTCGGCAACTTTCAGGGTCTGTGTGTAAAGGTCTTCATCCGACATGCCCCAGGCGTTGGTGAAGCGCATCTCGCCGTCGGGCACACTGCTTTGATCGACAATGCGGTAGCCATTGCCACTGAAAAAGGCATTCATGTTGTCGAAGTAGCCACGTCCGCCGTAGAGGAAAACGCTGTCGTACCCCTGTGCGGCGAATTGCTGTCCCAGACTGCTGTAACCGGATTCGCGACCAATGCGTTTGACGATGGAGCGTCCGGGTGTCGGTGGCACGGACAGGGTGATGGCTTCCAGACCCCGGTCGGTGCGCGTACCGGTGGCGTAAAAGTTCGAAAAGAACAGGCTGTGCTTGCGCAGTTCGTCAAGATTCGGGGTGAGGCCGCGCGTATTGCCAAAGCTGCCGAGGTATTTGGCGCTCAGGCTTTCAATGGTGACCAGCACCACATTCCGTCGCTCTGCCGGGCCGGAAGGAGTGATGGCGCGACGGATATCCAGCGGATCGGTGCTGACAAAGCGTGCGTTGGGTTCCTGCACTTCCTGACGTAACAGTCTGGCGATTTCCTGTTCCGGCAGCGTGGCGTAAAGCTGGGTGTAATCCAGTTCATTGTTGCGGAAGGCGGAAAAAAACTGGAACGGGCCATTGCTGGCCAGTTCTCGCTGCCAGGTGTTGCCGCCCAGTCCTCGCGGAAAACCCTGGTCAACCACGTCGCTGCAAACCAGTGTCAGCAACAGCAGCCCCCCCAGAGCCAGCCCGCTTTGCAGTCGTGACAGGCGGGGTGCATCGAGCGCCGCCGTGATGCGATGCCGCAAGCTGAACGTTGCAATGCCGGCGATGGCCGACAAGGCAGCCAGCAGGCGATAGAGCGGATAGGATTCCCGGATGTTGTCGATGACCTCTTTCGAGTAGACCAGATAATCGACGGCGATGAAGTTGAAGCGAACGCCGAATTCGTCCCAGAAAATCCATTCCGCCGCGGCGACAAACAGCATGAGAAACAGGCCGATGCCGATCAGACCATGCAGGGCCAGCCGGTGCCAGCGCTGCTGCCAAAGCCGCCGGGGACAAAGCAGGAGATAGATTCCCGGTAGCAGGCTGGCATAGAGCAGGAAGCTGAGGTCATAGACCAGGCCGATGCCGTACAGGCGGAGCAGTGCCAGCAGTCCGATATCGGCTTCGGCCAGATGGGTAAACAGCAAGACCGTGCGTGTCAGGAAAAACAGCAGTAGCCAGGCCAGGAGTAGAATTGATCCATAGCGTAGCGGCGCGTAACGAAACTGTGGCATCGTGGAACCTGTGGCTTGAATGACAATAGCCCGCAGTTTCCGGAAATGCCGGTGATGCG
>CAYMYD010000111.1:5289-7724 GCA_964394535.1 uncultured Propionivibrio sp.
GTTATCGAAGACAACCGCGACATCCTCGCCAATGTGCTCGACTATCTGCAGCTCAAGGGTTACAGCGTTGATTGTGCACAGGATGGTGTCAGCGGCCTGCATCTGGCCTGTACCGGCCACTACGATCTGATCGTGCTGGATATCATGTTGCCCGGCATGGATGGTTACGCGGTCTGCCAGCGCCTGCGCGAAGATGCCCGGAGCGAGGTGCCGATCCTCATGCTGACCGCCCGCGATGCGCTGGAAGACCGGCTGAAAGGCCTGCGTGCCGGGGCCGATGATTACCTGCTCAAGCCCTTTGCTCTGGCCGAGTTGGTGGCGCGTATCGAGGCCATCCTGCGACGCAGCCAGGGAGGTCGGAAACGTCAGCTCATCGTGGCCGACCTCGTCTATGATCTGGATACACTGGAAATCACCCGTGCCGGTGTCGCGCTCAAACTGAACCCGCTGGCGATGAAACTGCTGGCGATCCTGATGCAGAAAAGCCCGAACGTCGTGCGCCGAGAAGTATTGGAAGAAGCCTTGTGGGGCGAAGACTGCCCGGATAGCGACAGCCTGCGCAGCCACATCCACCAGTTGCGACAGGTACTCGACAAACCCTTTCCCACGCCGCTCCTGCATACCATGCATGGTATCGGCTATCGCCTGTCAGCTCAGTAGTCATCATGCCGAACATCAAACAGCCCTTTGCCCGGCGCATCATGATTGCCTTCGTGCTGATGACGGCGCTGGTCAGCGGCATTTTTTCCCTGGGCATTGTCGTTGTTGTTCATGTCGTGGAAGCGCATCTGGTTTCGGATGAAATGCAGCGTGAATTGAACGGGGTGTTGCATGAGGATCTGGCGCAGGGCCGCCAGCCACGTCTGGATACCCAAACCTATTTCTATGCCTCGCATCTTCCCGAATACGCGATCCCCGAGCGTTTTGCCGCTTTGCCGCAAGGTTTTACCGAGTTTGAAGAGCGCGACAGTGCTTTCTACGTCTACGTTCACGAAACCGATGGCAAACGTTACGTACTGGTACAGGAGCAGGATGAATTCGAAGCGCGTGAGCAAGCCTTGTTTTACACCATTCTGGCCGGTTTTGTCGCAACGGTTCTTGGTGCCTGGCTGCTGGGGCGGATCATAGCCGCCAAGGTCATGGAGCCCCTGAGCCGTCTGGCCGGGCAGGTGCGTCATTGTGATCAGCAACTGGCCGTGGCCCCATTTCTGGCCGAGGAATATCCCGATGATGAGGTCGGGCAACTGGCGGCAGCGTTTGACAGCACACTGGGGAAGCTACGTCAGTCACTGGAGCGTGAACGGCTATTTACCAGCGATGTCAGCCACGAGTTGCGTACGCCGCTGATGGTGCTTGCCTCGTCGTGCGAACTGTTGCAGCAGGGTGAGCTAAATTCCCAGCAGCAGGGTCAGTTACAGCGTATCGAACGGGCAGCGCAGGAAATGCAGGATCTGGTACAGATTTTCCTGCAACTGGCGCGGGGAACAGGCCGGGAGGGTAATTTCTCGGCAACCGTCAGCCTGAAGCAAGTGGCGGAGCAGCAATGTACGCATTGGCAACCGGCGATGCAGGAAAAAAAACTCGATTTCTCCTATATTAGCGAAGGCGAGGACGCGGGGCTGTATAACGCCACCCTGCTCGGAGCGGTCATGAACAACCTGCTGCGCAATGCCTGGCACTACACTGACAACGGCCATGTACGGCTCTGCCTTGAACGTGGGGGTTTCCGTGTCGAGGACAGTGGTAGCGGCATTGCCGAAGATCAGCATGAACTGATTTTCCAGCCTTTCTTCCGTGGCTCGCGGGCGCGGGGTGAAGGACTGGGGCTGGGCCTCTCGCTGGTCAAACGGATTTGCGCCCATCAGGGCTGGGGCATTACGGTCGAAAATCGGCCTTCGGGCGGGAGCTGTTTCCGGGTTCGGCTGGATCAGGCTTAGACGTTACGGCAGCAGGCTGCATTCCCGTGGTGACTGACTGGGCTTGTGCCTGACGTATTTCACGCTCACGTCTTTTTCACATCTTCTTGACGGGCGCTTGATGGAATGGCTGACAGACTGGCAGGTATCCCTGTTTCCGGATACCTCTCCATGTCTGAAATCAACCCGGTTGAACTCGAATTCTCGCGCAAGTATGACTACGAACATTCCTTACGTTATCTGCGCAAGCACCAGGATGGCCGGGTACGACGCCTGTCACATTGGCGTGACATGCAACTTGCCCGTAACGCGCTGGCGCGAGCAGGTGATCCCGAACTGGTTCTGGATCTTCCCTGCGGGGCAGGACGCTTCTGGCCCCTGCTGGCGGAATCGGCCAATCGTGTCATTCTGGCGGCCGACAATTCGGCCGATATGCTGACGGTGGCCAGAGCCTTCCAGGCTCCCGAAGTGGTGGCGCGGGTCAAGACCTTTCAGACGTCGGCTTTTGCGATTGACCTC
>CAYMYD010000112.1:0-7679 GCA_964394535.1 uncultured Propionivibrio sp.
ATTGACGCTCATGGTTTTTGCTCCTGTCCTCTGGCGCGGCAAAAAATGACGAAGCGCAACTGGGCTTCGACTTCGGCGTTGCCGATGGTGTCACGACGCAGGCTGAAATCCTCGATGGCGATTGTCGGGTGTTCGCGGCGCACGCTGCGCAGGTACTGGCGTAACTGGCCGTAGCTGCCTTTGAGCGGCAGATTGAGCAGATAGCGGTCGAAGAGCGCGTCTTCCTTGCCCTTGATCAGGCGATAGTCGCCCAGCGGAATTTGCAATCCCTGCTGCGTTGCCAGATCGAGCAGTTGCCCCAGCGTCTCGTTGCGTGCAGCCTCGGCGGGGAAGTGTTCGAGCAGTTGCTGACGCTGTTCCGCCGGTTGTAGCGCACGTTCGCGGCCTTCGATCTGCGCACGCCGGATCAACCGCTCGGTACGCACGATGGCCGCGCCGGTTTCTTCTTCCAGCGTTTCCTGCGCGGGCAGGAGCATCAATTGCATGACAACAACGCCCAGGCTCAGCGCGGCAGCGAGCAGCGGCACCGGCTGGGGATTGGCAAGCAGGAAGCGCAGGCGGGCCGTGAGTGAACTCATGAACCCCCCTGCCAGGTCGCGGCGATCTCGAAAACAATGGGGCGCTGTGCATCGTTCTGCTTGATCTGGTGCGAAATTAGCACCACGTCCGAGAGCGGCGCACCACGCAAGGCGTCAACGAAGGCCAGGGCGGCTGCCATATTTCGCGCTTCGCCGCCGACATGCAGCGTGCGACCGGAGATGTTCGGGCGAATCTGCAACAGGCTGATGTCCTTGCCGCTGGCCTGCTCGACGTGCCGGAACAGGGCTTCCCAGTCGACACGGATGGCCTTCACGGCCTGTTGCAGTGCCTTGTTTTCCTCGACGCTGAACAAGCTTTCCGGACGCGCTGCCTGGCCGTCTAGCCGTTTCGCCCGTTGCTGCAACTGTTCGAGGCGGCTTTGCAACTCGCTGTTCTGCTGGCGCAGCCGGTCGTATTCCAGCCACTGGTCGAGACACAGGATCAGCGCCGCGAGCAGCAGCACCACCGCCAGCAGGCCGGGACGACGCGGTTGAAAATCGAGATCAAAGCGGCGCATGGCGGGCCTCATGGAGCCGATAGGGACGCACGCTGGTTTTCCATTCGCCGGGCAGGGGCAGCGGTGCGTTCCCGGCACAGGCGATACTCAGCGTCTGCCCGGGCACAACGATCCGTCCATCCCTCAGCAGGCCGCCCAGCTCGGCCCCGAGCCGGACGGGATCATCTGTCGGCGAACGGTGGTTATGGAGGCAGGCGAGTTGTCCTGCGTGCATGCCGAGCAGGCTCAGCCAGCCGTCATCAATACTGGCGAACCAGTCCGGTTCTGCGGTTTTTGTTTCTGTCGCGAGTTCGCTCACCAGTCGCGGCTGGATGCCGACCAGTGACAGCCAGCGTTTTCTGGCCGCTGTGCGCAGGGCGTCGAGCAGTTCGCGGTCAATGGCGGCAGCCATGCCGTTCTGGCCGAAGCGGGCTTGTTCGACGGCGATTTCCAGCGCATCGGCCTTTTCTCCGAGCGAGCTCCTGAACAGGGCGAGCGCCACAGCCCGCCGTTCTGCCGGACGGCACATCGTTTCGCTCCACGGCAACAGGGCATAGCGGACAAAGTGGTCAGCCACCACGATACGCAGGCGGCTGCCGCGTCGCCCACACCGTTCGAGCAGCACGAGCGCCGCCGACAGCGCCCCCTGCCAGACGGCTGCGTCGGCGACCGGCAGCGCTGTCGCGACCTCGCAGGCGACCCGGCCACGAAAGTCGCGCCGTTCGAGCAGCACCCGTTGTGGGTGAATCAGCAGGGTCAGGCGCTCAGGCCACAAAAGTGACACGATTGGCCTCTTCCAGACTGGTACGACCTTCCCGCACGTGATCAAGCGCGCTTTCGCGCAGCGAACGGGTGCCGCTTTGCCGCGCCGCTTCCTTGAGCTGGCGGATCGGAGCGCGGCTGATGATCAGCTCGCGAATCTCGTCATTCAAGACCATCATTTCGGCGATGGCGCGCCGCCCCCGGTAACCGGTGCCACGACAGGCCCCGCAGCCGACCGCACGACGGAAATTCCATTGCGCACTGGTCAGCGGATCAATGTCGGCATGGCGGAGTTCCTCATCCGTCGGTCGGGCGCTCTCGGCACAGGCCGCGCAGAGCGTGCGGATCAGGCGCTGGGCAACAACGCCGTTCAAGGCGGAAACCAGATTGTAGGGATCAACATCCATGTGCAAAAAGCGGCCGATGACGTCGAAAACATTGTTGGCGTGCACCGTGGTGAAGACCAGGTGGCCGGTCAGCGCCGACTGGACGGCGATCTGCGCCGTTTCCGCGTCACGAATCTCGCCGACCATGATCTTGTCCGGGTCATGGCGCAGGATCGAGCGCAGGCCGCGGGCGAAGGTCAATCCCTTTTTCTCGTTGACCGGAATCTGTAATACACCGGAAAGCTGATATTCCACCGGGTCCTCGATGGTGATGATCTTGTCCTCGCCCCGGTTGATTTCGGAAAGCGCGGCATAGAGCGTGGTGGTCTTGCCGCTGCCGGTGGGGCCGGTCACCAGCACCATGCCGTAAGGCTCGTTCGACAGGCGGCGGAGGCGCGTCAGAATATCGTCGTCAAAGCCCATGGCGTCCAGACGCAGGCCTTGCAGATGATCGGTCAGCGCCTGCTTGTCGAGCACCCGCAGCACCGCATCCTCACCCCAGATGCTGGGCATGATCGACACGCGGATATCGATTTCCCGCCCCTGCCAGTTGACCTTGAAACGTCCGTCCTGCGGCACGCGCCGCTCGGAGATGTCCAGTTCGGACAACACCTTGATCCGCGAGATCATCTGCTCGGCCGTATCGCTGCCGTCAATCGATCCGGCGTAATTGAGCACGCCGTCGATGCGGTACTTGATCGCCAGCCCGCGCTGGTTGGCCTCGACGTGGATATCGCTGGCACCGGCTTTCAGGCCATCGTGCAGCGTCGAACGCACGAGGCGGATAATGGTGCTGCCGTCTTCCGAAATGCGTTGCAGCGAAAGATCCTCGGCTTCCGAATCGACGCTCACCGCATCGCCCTCGCCGCCGAGCTTGCCGTCTAGCGCCCGTACCCGCGACTCCTCGCGGGCAAAGTAAGCACTCAGCACCGACGCGGCGGCCAGATACCAGCGCAGGCGACGGCCCAGCGGCACCAGTCCTTCGAGCCAGTCACGCAGGCTGCTATCGAAAGGATGCGGCGTGACCACCAGATAAGCCTCGCCATCCTGCAACACCAGCACCTGACGGCGCACGAATTCGGCAAAAGACGCCAGATCCCGCGCCAGCTCATACCCGGCCAGTTCGCCCAGACTCATCGGTACCAGCCCGAACGCTCCGGCGGCCAGCGTACAGGCCACCTCCTCGCTCTGCTGGTGTTGTTCCATCAGCCCCTGCACCACGGCGGAGAGATCGCCGCCGGCCTGTACCAGCCTGCGCACTTCTTCCGACAAATCCTGCTTCGTTTCGGTCATGGTGCGCTCTACTGGAAATTACCGGCGAGTTCGAAAATCGGCATGTACAGCAGCAGCACGATGCCGCCGACAATACCGCCGATCAGGGTCATCAGCAGGGGTTCGAAAAGCCGGGTGAAGGTATCGACGAGCAGATTGATCTCCTCGTCGTAAAACCCGGCCACGGCTTCCATCATGTCGCCAAGCTGCCCACTGCGCTCACCGACGGCGATCATGCGCAGCGCCACCGGCGTCGCGAGGTGACCGGCCTCGGCCGCACGTGAAAACGGCTCGCCCTGCTCGATCCCGGCGATGCAGCGGCGCAGCCCCTCGCGCAGGACTTCGGGCAGGATGTCGGCGACCATGGCCAGCGAGCTTTTCAGCGGAATGCCGGCGCGCAGCAGCATGCCGGTGGTACGGTAGAAACGGGCCAGATAAACCAGCCGGATACGCTCACCGAGCGCCGGAACGCGCCACAGGGTACGCGCCACCAGTGCCCGCACCGCAGGCTGTGCAGCCAGGAAGAAGAGCGCTCCCACGACCAGCAGACTGAGCAGACCGAGCAGGCCGGCATGCTGGTTGATCAGGCCGCCCCAGGCGAACAGCAGGCTGGACAGGCCTTCCGGATCGCGACCGCTGTCGGCAAAAACCAGGCTGAAACGTGGCACGACAAAGCCCAGCAGGAACAAGGTGACCAGCCCGCCGACGGTGATCAGCAGCAGCGGATAAATTGCCGCGCTGACGATCTTTTTGCGCAGATCGGCCAGTTTTTCGTGGAAGACGATATAGCGCCTGAGCGCCTCCGGCATGTCGCCGGTCCGTTCGCTGGCCTTGACCGTGGCGACGTAAAGATCGGGGAAAGCTTGCGGATGCTGTTGCAGGGCAGCGGACAGCGATTGCCCTTCGCGCAGACACTTGAGCAGGCTGTTCAACACCTCGGCGGTCAGCGAACCGCGATCCTGCGCGGCCAGGGTTTCCAGCCCTTCGACGACGGTCAGTCCGGCCTGCAACAGGGAGAGTAGTTGCCGCGTGAACAACGGTAGCGGAAACTTCCCGCGCCGCCGTGCCGCATGCTGCCCGACACAACGGAACGAAACAATGACGCCGCCTTGCAGCGCCGGCAGGGCAGTGAGCTGATCGGGCGAATCGGCGGCAAGTTGCAGCCGGGAAACGCCGCGTCCGGGGAATACCGCCGTGACCTCGTAATTCACGCGTTTTTACCAGTTGACGATGTCGGCGGCTTCGGCCTCGCCGCCGAGCTTGCCATCCTTGCCGAACGAAAACAGATCGAACTCGCCGTGTTCGCCCGGTTGGCGGTATTGGTAGGCGTTGCCCCAGGGGTCGGGCGGAACCTCCTTGCGCAGATAAGGCCCCTGCCAGCGGTTTTCGCCCGACGGCCGTTTGTTCAGGGCAGCCAGCCCCTGCTCGGTACTGGGATAACGGCCAACATCGAGCCGGTACTGGTCGAGCGCCTTTTCCAGCGCATCAATCTGGGCGCGGGCGGCTTTGACCTCGGATTTACCCACCTGTGAAAAATACTTGGGCCCGACATAACCCGCCAGCAAACCGATAATCACCATGACCACCAGAAGCTCCAGCAGGGTAAATCCCTTGTGGAGCACCGGTAACGGCGAACGGGGAAGCAGATAGATAGGAAGCATCGCAATCAACCGGAAATTTGAGCCTGCCCACTATAGGCAGTTCGCGTTACAGGAACGTGAAGCGATTGCGTGAAGGGAGAAGAGGGAAGGGGGAAGGGTAAAACCGTCTGCCGACGATGCTGCTGCGGGAACAAACAGCGTCTTTGATCGTTCCCACGGAGGAGCGTGGGAACGATCAAAAGAAACCTCGTCAGCGTTTTACGGGTGCATCGGCGGCCTGGCTGCTGGCCAGGGTGGAGGCTTCCGGTTCGGTGGCGGTGGTTTCCAGTTTTTCGCGCAGATCCTCGACGGCGTTTTCGATTTCGACGCGTTTCAGGCCGGTGAAGGGCTCCTGCTGCAGGACGCTGTCGGTACAAGTTTTCTTCTCGTAAAGCTCCAGCACCGTCGAACCGAGCTTGCGCATTTCGCCGTTGCGTTCCGTGCAGGCGGCGTGTTGCTGGCGGCTCGCAGCAAGTTCCTGTTGCAGGCGCTTTTTCTCGCCCTCGCTCTGCGCCTGCAGGCTCTGCATCGCCTCTTTCGTGCGGCGTAGCTCGGCGCGGGTTTCTTCGAGTTGCGCTTCCTTGCCGGACAAGTCCTTGCGTACCGCGTCGCGCGCCGCGCGCAAGGCACCGGCTTCCTGTTTGAAACGGGCGGCTTGCTGGGCCTCTTCCTCGGACTTTTTCTTTTCGCTTTCGAGTTCGCCGGCAATCACCGCCTTTTCCTTTTCCAGACGCTGCTGCGCCTGTTGCAGACGGCGAATCTGCTCCTTGTTCGGGTCGGGTTTCTTGGCGCTGGCCGCGTGCAGCGGTGCGGCCAGCAGCAATGCCGTCAGCAGGGCGACGGGCAGGGAGAGTTTAGAAGCGTACATTGACGTCTGCCTGAAGAAGATCCATCTCGTAACGGTGCGCCGGATTCAGCGAGAAGGAGTCGATGTTCCTGGCCGACATGTAGCGCAGGCTGACCCAGGCGTTCTGGTCGATACCGTAGCTCAAACCCAGTTGATAGCCCTTGAGGTTGGTGCCGCCCAGGCCGAAGTCGGAATCGGTGAAAGCGTCGAGCGTGGCATCGGAACCAAGGTAACGGTAGGCGAAGGTCGCCTGCCAGTCATGCCGTTTTTCCAGCTTGGGCATCCCGACGAGGATGCGCCCCATGTAACCGTAATCCTTGCCGTCGGCCAGTTTGAATCCGGTACGGCGCAGGATTTCGTTGCGACTGAACGAGGTGTTCTTGATGTAGTCCGCCGTCAGGATGACATGCACCGGGTCGAAGTGGGCGAGGTCAAGCGAGGCGGTCAGGTTGAGCGGACGGAACTTGGAGGCAAGGCCCCAGATGGGTGAGAGGGGTCTAAGCAACGTATCTGTAGGCGCATTCGTCCGATAAAGCGTATTTCCTTTTTGCCTCAAACTATTGCTGTATTCGTGTTTGCCATAAGCAGAATTGATTTCCGGCAAATCATTATTTCCCTTCCCCTCCAGATTCTTGAAGTCATAGAGCGCCGCACCAAAACTCAGGGTGGTGTTGCGCACGACGTCCCATTGCGCACCTGCCTGCACACCACTTAACCAGCGGCTATCCTGCGTTGGCGGGCTATCCTCACGTAACGGGAAGGCACCGACAGTCAGGAAGGGCCGGAAAGCGCCATTGCCGATGGCCGGTTTGAAGGTCGCGGCAAAACCCTCGAAATTAAGGTCTTCATCCCACATCAGATCGGTCGAGTACCACGGATTGGGCAGGCGTCCGGCGCTCACCGAGAGCCAGTCGGCCGGCGTGTATTTCACGTAGGCACGGTCAAGGAAAAGCTGGTACTTGTTGAAGTTCTGCCCCAGACTCTGGTTGGTCGAAACGCGGTCAGTCGCATTGCCGGTGGCCAGACGGATACCGCCGCTCCAGTCGTCGGACACGCGAATCGTCATACCCAGCCGCGCACGCACGCGGTAACGATCACGATCTTTGGTGGTATTCGATCTGAAAGAATCATAATCCTTGTTCTGATCCAAAAAACCGGCGGCACGCGTTGCTTGATCTGGACCTGAGGCTAACCAATAGCTTAAAGGCTCTGCATTCCCCTTCGCAAAATCCTCCATCTGATAGCGCACCCGCAAATCGCCTTCCCATTTGATGCGGTCCAGCCAGGAGGGGACGGCGTTCGGTTCGGCCCAGCGTTCGGCCTTGGCCTGTGCCAGCACTTCTTCGCGCAACTGATCGCGGATTTCGTTCTTGACCGTTTCCGGCACGTATTGCACGCGCACCGCGCCGCCCTTCGGTTTGTCCTTCGCGGCGGCCTTCGCGGCCTTGGCCTGTGCCGCCTTGACCATGGCATCGGCCTTGTCACGGGTGAAAACTCCCTGCTCCACCAGGGCATCGATCAGGTTGAGCGTGGTTTCGCGCAGGGCTTCCATCGATTCGCGTTCGTCGGCCAGCGCGGGCTGAGCCACGGTCAGGGCGGCCAGAAACAGCAGGGCAAAGCCCCGGCGGGAATGTCTTGGTTTGGCGTTCATCGGTTTCTCGGAGTTCATGGAAATAAAAAAGTGGATCAAGCCGCAC
>CAYMYD010000113.1:0-7619 GCA_964394535.1 uncultured Propionivibrio sp.
ATTTACCCGGCTCCGGCCAAACTGAATCTTTTTCTGCACGTCGTCGGGCGGCGGGCAGATGGCTATCACCTGCTGCAAACGCTTTTCCGCCTGATCGATCACGGTGACCACCTGCGCTTTTCGCCACGTCAGGACGGTCAGCTGCGCCTGCTCAATCCGCTGCCGGGGGTGCCGCCGGAAAGCGATCTGACGCTGCGGGCAGCGCGGCTGTTGCAGGTTGAAACCGGCTGTCGGCAAGGAGCCGACATTCATCTGGAAAAACACTTGCCGATGGGCGGCGGCGTCGGTGGTGGCAGTTCCGATGCGGCGACGGTACTGCTGGCGCTCAATCATCTCTGGCAACTCGGTCTGCCGCGCCAGCGTTTGCAGGAGATTGGCCTGCGTCTGGGGGCCGATGTGCCGGTGTTCCTGTTTGGTCGCAACGCGTTTGCCGAGGGGGTCGGTGAGGACTTGCAGGCGCTTGATCTGCCGCCCGCGTGGTACGTCGTGCTCGAGCCCCCGGTGCAGGTGCCGACGGCGCTGATTTTTTCTGCGCCCGAACTGAAGCGTGATACGCCGTCGATACGCGCTGCCGACTGGCATCCGGGCTTCGGCGGCAATGACCTGCAGGCGGTGGCGGTCGCACGTTTTCCGGTCATCGACGATTATCGGCACTGGCTCGGCCAGTATGCGGAGGCGCGCATGAGCGGTTCCGGTGCCTGCGTCTTTGCCGAGTTTTCCGACGAAGCCAGTGCGCGTCAGGTGCTGGATCGCCTGCCTGCCGGGATGCGTGGCTGGCTGGCGGCCGGTCTGGCCGAACATCCCTTGTACGGTCTGTGTGAAACGCGCTTGTAGAATAGGCCATTCCTTTTTGTGAACTCCCTTTCTGGAGAGAAGCATGTTGATCCTTCCTGCCTTCACTTTTTCCCGGATTCCCGAAATTCATTTTGGCGCGGGCAAGCTGGCGCAGCTTCCGGCACTGATCCGGCGTGGTGGCTCGCGGGTGCTGCTGGTGACCGGCTCGGGCTCTTTTCGACGCTCCGGGCACTTTTCCCGCCTGCAAGCGGCTTTTGCCGAAGCCAATATTTCCTTCGAGTGCGAGGCGGTTACCGGGGAGCCGTCTCCCTGCCTTGTAGATGAAGTCGTTTCCCGCCATCGCCGCGATACGCCGGACTGGGTGCTGGCCATCGGGGGCGGCAGCACCGTCGATGCGGGCAAGGCGATTTCGGCCATGCTGCCGCAAAGCGGATCGGTCAAGGATTTTCTGGAGGGCCGGGAAGTGCGCAAGCACGATGGGCGAAAACTGCCGTTCATCGCTGTGCCGACGTCTTCCGGTACGGGTTCGGAAGCCACCAAGAACGCTGTGCTGAGCGAGGTTGGCGAGAATGGCTTCAAGAGTTCCTTGCGCCACGATAACTTCATGCCCGATATTGCCGTGATCGACCCGGAGTTGATGCGCTCCTGCCCGCCCGGTGTGACGGCGGCCTGCGGCCTTGATGCGCTGACCCAGCTGCTCGAATCCTGGGTGTCGAGCAAGGCTTCGCCGATCACCGACGCGCTGGCCCTGAGTGGGCTGGAGCATGTGGCGGCGGGTTTTTTGCGGGCTTGCGAGGACGGCGAAAACGATCTTGAAGCGCGCGGCCATATGGCTTACGCGGCGCTGCTTTCGGGCCTGACGCTGGCCAATGCCGGGCTGGGGCTGGTGCATGGATTTGCCGGGCCGATCGGCGGTTTCAGCCCCATGCCGCACGGCGAGGTGTGCGGGACACTGCTCGCTGAAACGACCCGTGCCACGCTGGCCGTGCTGTTCGAGAATCCGCAGAAAAATGCGCTGGCGCTGGAAAAATACGCTCGTGCCGGAGCAATCCTCGCAGGGCGCAGCGCTGGATCAGTCGCGGCGGATTGCCAGCAGTTGACACAGCTTCTGGATGGCTGGGTCGAACGTACCCGGATTCCCCGTCTGGGGCAGTACGGCATCACCGCCGCCGATTTTCCGAAGATCCTGGAACGCAGCAACGGAAAAAACAGTCCGGCGGAACTCAGTCAGCAACAGATGGCGGCGATTCTGGCGGCACGGCTGTAGAAGAGTCCGTGAAAGGTGAAACGTGAAAAGTGAAATGTGGATATCAGGCGTTTTGCGCGTCAGGTAGGTAAAACCAATCTGGAAACCATCGTGACCGGCATGGCTTTCCACATTTCACTTTTCACTACCTCAAAGGACACTGCTGAGAAAACGCCGGGTGCGTTCCTCGGCAGGGGTGTCGAAGATTTCACTCGGCGTTCCGGCTTCGACGATGAGGCCTTCATCCATGAACAGGACGCGGTCGGCGACACGCCGGGCGAAGCCCATTTCGTGCGAGACGACAATCATCGTCATGCCTTCCTCGGCCAGCGTCTGCATCACGCTCAGCACTTCACCGACCATTTCCGGATCGAGGGCAGAGGTCGGCTCGTCGAACAGCATGATCGCCGGTTGCATCGCCAGCGCCCGGGCGATGGCGACGCGCTGTTGCTGTCCGCCGGAGAGCTGGTTCGGGTAGGCATCGATCTTGTCGAGCAGGCCGACCTTGTCCAGCAGGGCGTGCGCCCGTTCGTTGGCCTGCGCCGGGCTGAGACCGCGCACCTTCATCGGTGCCAGCGCGATGTTTTCCATGACGGTCTTGTGCGGGAAGAGGTTGAAGCGCTGAAAGACCATGCCGATTTCCGAACGCAGGGCGTCGATGTCGGTGCCGTTGTCGTGCACCGAAATGCCGTGCACCAGAACGCGCCCGCCCGAGGCTTCTTCCAGCCCGTTCAGGCAGCGCAGGAAGGTGCTTTTCCCCGAACCCGAGGGGCCAATGACACAAACGACTTCGGACGCGCTGACAGTGCAATCGATGCCGCGCAGCACGCGCAGGCTGCCGAAGTTCTTGGTCAGGCCTTCAACGCGTATCACCTCGTCCATAGCGAGTCTCCAGTCTCTTTATTGCCCAGGCGAGGCCCAGCGTCAAAATCCAGTACATGAGGGATATGGTGAGGTACGGCTCCCAGTAGCGCGAATACGCGCCGGCCACCGTGCGCGCCGTGTAGGCCAGTTCGGCCAGGCCGATGGCGGAAATCAGCGAGGAGTCCTTGAGCAGGGCGATGGCGTTGTTGCCCAGGGGCGGCAACATGCGACGGAAAGCCTGCGGCAGGACCACGTGAAACATGGTGCGCGAGAAAGACAGTCCGAGCGAACGGGCGGCTTCGATCTGCCCACGGTCAATCGATTGGATCCCGGCACGGAAGACTTCGGAAATGTACGCACCGGCGTTCAGCGTCAATGCCAGAATGCCGGAGAGCAGGGCACCATAGTTCTGCTTGAGGCTTCTGGCCAGTTCTCCCGAGATGACAAGGCCATCGGCCGGGTTGATGAACAGCGGCAACACCGCGAAGTGGATCAGCAGAATCTGCACGAACAGCGGTGTGCCTCGGAAGAAGCTGACATAGACGGTCGACGGCCAGCGCAGCAGGTAGCGGCAAATTTGCCGGGCGGGGGCATGCCGGGCTTCGGCCAGTCGCGCCAGACCAATGATCAGGCCGAGCACCGTGCCTTGCAGGATGCAGATCACGGTGACGAGAATGGTCATCTGCAGGCCGTGCCAGAACATCGTCCCGTATTCGGCGACGATGTCGGCACGGAACCAGCCGAACCAGACGATGGGTTCCATCAGTCAGTGCGGCGCTGGCTTATTTCGCTGGCAGTTCGGGGGCTTCCGCCTGGAACCAGGTTTTGTAGATCTTCGCGTAGGAGCCGTCGGCCTTGATCGCGGCCAGACCGGCGTTGAGCTTGTCGAGCAGCACCTTGTTGCCCTGTTTGACGACGATGCCGAAATATTCCTTCGGGAAATTCGGGTCGCTGACCGTCTTGAGCTGTTTGTGCTCCTGAATGCGATAGGCGATGACGCCGTTGTCGCCGATGACGGCATCGACCCCGCTGTTGGCGAGTTCGGAAACAGCGACCGGCGTGCTCTCGAAACGCTTGATGTCGGAGCTTGTCTTGCCGAATTCACGCGAGGCGATGTCGTCCCCGGTGGTGCCGGTCACGACGCCGACCTTCTTGCCAGCCAGATCCTTGAGGTTTTTCGCCGTGCTGTCCTTATGCACACCGATCAACTGGCGCGCTTCAAAATAGGGCGTGGTGAAATCGTAGGACTGTTTGCGCTTTTCGTTGATCGTGACGCCTGAAATGATCAGGTCGACGTCGCCATTGTTCAGCGCGGCAAAGATGCCGGTCCACGGCGTGTTGACGATCTTGATCTGCAGACCGGCCTTTTGGGCGATGGCCTTGATCATGTCGATATCGTAACCGACGATTTCCTTGGTCGGGCTTTCGTAAGCGAACGGACGATAGGTCGCGCTGGAGCCGACGACCAGTTCCTTGTTCTGGGCATGTGCGCCGGTGGCGATGAGCGCGGCCAGTCCGAGCGCGGAGAGGATTGTTTTCAGAGGATTCATGACGACCTTGTCAGAGAAAGAGTAAAAAAACCGCTGCACGCCGGAAGCGTGCAGCGCGGCAGAGTGTTCAGCAGGGCTGCCATTGTATCGAAACACAAGAGAGCCGTCATCGTTTGGTAACACGTTTGATAATGCAGCGAAAACGGCCCAAACAGATGGGTTCAGCCAAGCGGTTTGTGGCGGGCCACATATTGGCCATGGCCCTTTGCCGAGTCATCCACAACCCCCTCGGCAAACACCACCCGACCCCGGATGATGGTGTGCTCGATGCTGCCCTGGCACTCCAGTTGGTCAAACAGTTCGTTGCACTCCCTGGCCTTGGAAAACATCCTGGCGATGGAAAGCTGGTATTTCTTTTTCATGTCCACGATGCAGAAGTCCGCATCAGAGCCGATGGAAATGCAGGCTTTTTGTGGGTAGAGGCCAAAAAGCTTGCAGGTGTTTTCGCTCATCAGGCGACAGAGCTGTTCCAGCGTCAGCTTTCCCTTGTTGACCTGCGTCAGCATGATCGGCAGGAAGCACTCGATGGCCGGCATGCCGGAATAGGCCCGCCATATGCCTTCGCGTTTGCCGATTTCCTTTTCTTCCTTGATGAAGGGCGCATGATCGGAGCCGATGTAGGAGATTGTTCCGTTCCTGACGTAGTCCCATAGCGCCTGGACATCCGCCTCGCTACGTAGCGGCGGGTTGCATTTGGCGTAAGGGCCTTTGGCGTCGATATCCTTTTCCGTAAAGCAAAGGTAGTGAAAGCAGGTCTCGGCGGTGATGTCCAGACCGTCAGCCTGTGCCTGCCGCACCAGCGCACAGGCTTCAGGCGCTGAGATATGGGCGATTCCCACCTTGCAGCCGGTTGCCCGAGCAAACTGGATGATGGTGGCAACGGATTCAGTTTCGGCGATTTTGGGCCGGGATTTGTAATGGAATGAATAATCCCGGCAACCGGTGTCGTGCAGGTATTCCTCCATTTTTTCGATCAGCTTGTAATTTTCACAATGGAAGATGAATCGCGCCCCCGTTTTGGCCGCCTCTCTCATCATCATGAAAAGCTGGCCGTCGTCATTGACCGTCAGCCCGATAAATTCCGGCTCGCGTCCTTTCGGGGCGGGATGCAGAAAGGTCTTGAAGGCGCAAACGCCGCTGTCCGTGAGTGCCTGCAGCTTGTCGCGGTTTTCAAAACCGGCGGCCCCATAGAAGGCAAAATCGGTAATGCAGCGCTCTGCCGCCAGGCTTTTCCGGTGTTCCAGGACTTCGATCGAGTTGACCGGCGGTCGGGTAATTGGCATTTCGCAGATGGTCGTCACACCCCCGGCAACGGCGGCACGGCTGCCGGTGAAAAAATCCTCGCGCTCGGGGTTGCCGGGGTCCCTGAAGTGGACATGGGAATCCACCATGCCCGGCAAGACATGCCTGCCTTTGGCGTCAATCACGGTTTCAGCGTCCGTTTCGGGAAGATCAAGGCTCAACCCGACAATTTTTCCGTCATCAACCGCAATATGCCCCTGAAAAAAAGCGTCATTCGCATAGTAAAGAGCGTTTTTGATGATGAGTTGCAGTTTTTTTGCCATTTCCGCCTCCGTTGTTTTGTTTGAGAATCCTTTGCCGGATCATGAAGTGTTTTTTATGATGATCCGGGCTGGCATGCTGTGCATTGTATCGCCGGGAAGATCAGAATCGCTTTCCTCACCCATGTTGGCGCAGGCTGCATTGTGGTGCAGTGTATGTCTTGCAACACCGCATCGGAGGGGGCAGCGAGCAGAAAAAACCCAACCGATCAGGATTGGGTTTGGAACTGGTGGCGCGTGGTTTGCGCCGAACAACTTGCTATTGGGGTCGATGAGCACTGCTGCGGTTATCTGCGCCCTTCATCCGTCAAGCGCCAAGCAGGCGACGCACCAAGAGTGACTGCATATTCCGCCGACCGTCGGCGATCACATAAATGTAAACCTTCTGCGCCATGACACGGTAGATTACTCGATAGGGCTTGAAAGCGGTCTGCCGATAATCCCGGATACCGAGGGCCACCAGTTCCTTGGGGTAGGCACCGCGCTCAGGAAAAGCGGACAGGCTCTCGACGACTTCCAGCAGGCGATCCAGCACGTAGTCGGCACTGGCCTTGCAATCAAATTCCGCGATGTAGTCGTAGATCGACTCCAGATCCTGCTCGGCCCCTTCGGTCAGCAAGACCTCATATTTGCGCCCTACCATTACTTGGCTGCCTGTTTGGCCCGCAATCTTGCAACAACCTCACCCACGGGCTTGACCTTGCCAGCTTCAATCTCCGCATTGCCCAGCGCGAGTATTTTCAGCAGTGCCAGTGTTTCCTGTGTTTCTTCGTAAGAGGCAACGTCCTGAATGACTGCCTTGGCCTCGCCATTCTGAGTGATGACAAGCGGCTCCCGCCCCTCGGTCAATTGGGCCAAGACTTCGGCCGCGTTCGCCTTGAGGTAACTAATGGGCTTGACTTGCGATGAATAGCGCATGACCTGACTCCTTGATCTGACAGAGGCTTAATATAGTCTTTATTCAGTCTTGCTACAACAGTTGGTCAATTTGCCCCGCTATTGGTGTCAGTGAGCATTGCTGCGGCAACGTGCTCACGGCTCCTCGATTACTCGCGCCACGTCGCTGTGACACTCGGCACACTTGCCCATCAGCAGCAAGTTGCCACCCTTGATGAACCCGGCGAAATTGGTGATTGCCACCTCATGTCGGCATTGCCCACACCAGACGTTGGCCAGCAGGCGCTGGCGGATTTCGGCGGGTATGGACTCCCAGCGCTGGCGAGCATGGCGAGTGAAGTTGGGAAGTGAATCAACGGCCATGGCTCACGCTCCGGTTTTCAACCTGCACGCCAACGGGATGCGCAACCAGCCAGCGCTGCCCGAGCTGGGGCAGGCGATACCGCTGATTACTACTGCGGGGTTTGTCAGACAGAGTCATTTTGATCAAGCCCGCTTCCAAGGCTGGCAGCAGAAAGGCCTGTCGGAAATGCGGTGTGTGCTTCAAACCGAGTGCTTCCTGCAGCACATTGCGCGTGTGCTCCCCTTACGCGGTAGCAGCCAGCAAGCGCACAACTTCTCCGGCGACTTGGTCGGTAACTTGGTCGGTGACTTGGTCGGCAGAGTCCCCATCCGGTCGCTTGGCCAATGGATGAACCGAGAGGT
>CAYMYD010000114.1:0-4249 GCA_964394535.1 uncultured Propionivibrio sp.
GCAACTGCCGGTCGTCGCCAGCGGCATGGTGGGCAGCGCCCAGGGCTGGAAGGAAGCGCCCTATGTGCGCTGTCCGGCAGATCTCCGTGCGCTGGCCGAACAGGGAGTGTCCGTGCCGAGCGGCTTGGGGCCGGACATCCTGATTGCCCCCGGCGTGCTTTTTGACGAAGCGGAACAACTGCCTGACGTGATGCGCGGCGAGGAAATCCAGATCGCCGGGGCCTTTCTGCTGAATCCGGCTTGGGCAGAGCGCGCCTGCATGCTGCTGCCCGGCACCCATTCCAAATGGGCGCTGATCGAAAACGGGCTGATCGTCCGCTACACCACCTATCTGACGGGTGAGCTGTTTGCTGTCCTGAAAGAGCATTCGATTCTCGGCCGCCTGATGCCGACCTCCACTGTAACCAGCTTTGATCCGGCGGCCTTTGAACTGGGACTGACGACGGCCCGGCGCAGCGGCCCCGGTGACCTGTCACACCAGATTTTCGCCACGCGCACGCTGGGACTGGCCGGTCGCCTGCCGCCCGAGGCGCTGGCCGACTACCTGTCCGGGCTGCTGATCGGCCACGAACTGGTCTCCGGCCTGGCCGGCGTCGGCGATCTGGATTCGCGCCCGCTGGTGATGATCGGTGCGCCGCAACTGTGCGAACGCTATGCCAGCTCCCTGAAATTCATGGGGTACAGCGCCGATGCAGTGATCGACAATACGGCACCGGCCGGTTTGTGGAATTTTGCCCGGGCAGCCGGGTTGATTTGATTTGTCACGAAGCTGAAAACCTTAGTTATTCACCGCAAAGGCGCAAAGATCGCAAAGGACGCAAAGAAAATCAAAGATTTGCAGGAAGTGCCCGAAGGGTTTTGTCATTCACCTTCAGATGAATTGGCAAAATTACATCTGCCTTTGTTTCCTTTGCGATCTTTGTGCCTTTGCGCCTTTGCGGTGAGGTTTTTAAGATGAAGTTTGAAAAGGAGAATCCATGTCCGATATTCCGATCACCGAACGCTTTTCAGCAGCCAATACGGCCCTGCCCCTGGTCGCCATCCTGCGCGGCATCCGGCCGGAGGAGGCCGAAGCGGCGGCACACTGCCTTTTTGATGCCGGCTTTCGTCTGATCGAAGTACCGCTCAATTCGCCCGATCCCTTCACCAGCATCACCACCATGCGCCGGGTGCTGCCGATGGACGCGCTGGTCGGTGCGGGAACCGTGCTGAGCGCCACGCAAATGCAGCAGCTCAAGGACTGCGGCGGCGAACTGGCGGTGATGCCGCACGCTGACACGGCGCTGATCCGCCAGGCCAAGCAGTTGGGAATGCTGTGCGTTCCCGGTGTTGTCACGCCGACCGAGGCGTTTGCCGCACTCGACGCGGGAGCGGATGCCTTGAAGCTGTTTCCGGCCGAACTCATCACGCCGCCGATTCTCAAGGCGATTCGGGTGGTGCTGCCCAAAGGGACGCGGCTGTTGCCGGTCGGCGGCATCACGCCGGACAACATGAAGCCCTATCGCGATGCCGGTGCTGCCGGTTTCGGGCTGGGTTCTGCCCTGTACTCGCCGGGCATCAGTACGGCTGATCTGGCGGAACGCGCGGGTGCCTTTGTTGCTGCCTGGAAGCAGGTCGGGTGATGCATCTCAGCAAAAGGCTTTGAGAAAGCTCGAAAGCCGATACAATGCAAGGTTGGTTTGATTTTATGCTAGAGGACTAATATGTTTTCGAATTCCTCAGTCGGGACGCGCCTGGCTTTTGGTTTCATTTCGGTGGTTGTAGCCATGCTGGTAATGGCGGTGATTGGCCTGGTGCAGATGCAGCGCATCAACGAACACCTTGAAAATATCGTCAAGGTCAACAATGTCAAGAAAGACTTGGCCAGCAAGCTGCGCAATACGCTGGATTTTCAGGCGATCGCGGTGCGTGATGCGGTCATTTTGCACGGCGAGACCCGCACCAAGGCGATTGAGCAGATTCTCGAAGGACGCAAACGCGGTGGCGAGGAAATGAAGGCGCTGAAAGACTTTCTGCAGGAGAGCCACGGGCGGCAGAGCGAGCTTGATCAGCTGGCCCGAATTGGCGAATCCAGCATGGCGACCCGACCATTTCTCAACAGCCTGATGGAGGGGCTGCAACGGGGCGACAGCTTCGAGGCCGAGGAACAGCTCAAGGTCGTTCAGGCGCTGCAACAGCAGGACAAGATTCGCGATGACATCAACGGCCTGATCAAGATCGAGGATGGGCTGAACCAGCAGGCGGTGAGTAATGCCCAGGATGCTTATGCTTCCGCCCGCCTGATGATGATCGTTGCCCTGATACTGACCTGCATTTTTGCCGCGCCGACGGCGGTGATCATTACCCGTTCGATTGTCAATCCGGTCAATCTGGTATTGAAGGAAGTTGAAGAGATGGCCCAGGGGGACATGGTGGTCAATCTGACGCCGGTCGGTTCGGACGAAATTTCCCGTCTGGTGCAGGGCGTCAAGACCACCTGCGAAGCGTTGTGTCAGGCGATCGGCCAGGTTCGTTCCGGTTCGGAAGACGTGGCAAAAACCTCCAGCGCCCTGAGTTCGGCAGCAAAGCGGGTGCGTAGCGGTTCCGAGGCGCAGTCCGAGTCGGCCGCTGCCATGGCCGCCGCACTGGAAGAAATGTCGACGAGTATCGAACACGTTTCGGGGCTGGCCAATGACGCGCGTTCGCTGGCGCAGGCGGCGAGCCAGGGAGCGACCGAGGGCTCACGCCAAATCCAGGTCATGGTCAGCGAAATCAACCGGGTTTCACAGACCATCGGCGAGAGCGCCGAACACGCACGCCAGTTGGGGCAGGAGTCGGAGCGCATCAGCGGCATCGTCAACGTCATCAAGGGGGTGGCCGATCAGACCAACCTGCTGGCGCTCAACGCGGCCATCGAAGCAGCGCGTGCCGGAGAAATGGGACGCGGTTTTGCCGTCGTTGCCGACGAAGTGCGGAAACTGGCCGAGCGCTCGGCCAGTTCGGCGCAGGAAATCACCGGCATGGTGAGCGCCATTCAGGAGCGCAGTCGCAGCATGTCGCAATGGATGGAAAACACCGTTCAGCAGATGAATACGGGCCTGAACATGGCCGAAGGGGCCAGCCAGTCCGTGCATGCCATTGATGCCGAAGCACAACAGGTCACCCATGTCATCGACGAAGTTTCGCTGGCGCTGCGTGAGCAGGCGACCGCAAGCCACGAACTGGCCAACCAGGTGGAAAAGATCGTGCAGATGGTCGAGGAAAATTCGGCAGCCGTCGGCCAGGTGGCGACTTCAGCCCATGACCTGAATGACATGGCCGACGCGCTGGTGCAGTCGGTGGCGCGGTTCCGCCTGGGCTGATGCGATAGCGGCTTGCGCCGGGCGGCGCCTACGGATGCTGCCCCAGCGCCTGCGAGATGGTGAGGGCGGTTGCCTTGATCAGCGCCGCCCAGTGTTCCTGATGGCGGTCGGTCGGAGCGGAGACCGACAGTCCGGCGACGATCTGCCCCTCGTCGTCACGGATCGGCGAGGCGATGCAACGCAGCCCGAGTTCCGCTTCCTCGTTGTCGTAAGCGAGATCGTCCCGGCGCACCAGTTCGAGTTCCTTTTCCAGCGCCTCGACACAGTTCAGTGAGTGCGGCGTCTTTCCCGGCAGGCCGGTACGCTTGGCGTAATCCCGTACTTCCTCGGGGCTGTCGGCGGCGAGGAACAGTTTGCCCAGCGAGGTGATATGCAGCGGCGCCCGTCCGCCGACCAGATAAACCACGCGCACCAGGGCGCGACCACTGGACGTGCGTTCGATATAGACGATCTCGTCCTGGTCACGGATGCCGAGGTTGATGGCTTCGCCGATCTGAGCATGCAGTTCCTGCATGAACGGACGCGCCACGCCGCTGATGCTGATGCGCGACTTGACGATATTGCCCAGCTCCAGCAGACGGATTCCCAGCGCGTAAGTACTCGACTCGTGCCGCTCGACGAGCCGGGAATTGGCCATCACCGCCAGAATGCGGTGCGCCGTCGAAGGATGCAGGCCGGTGGCCTGGGCCAGCATCTTCAGCGTGGCAGGTTCGTGGTTTTCAGCCAGGACATCGAGCAGGGACATCATTCGTTCGATGACCTGGATCGAGCCTTTGGCTTCCAGTTGTTCAGCCATGATTTTGGAGAATCTCTCGTTTTTCTTGGAGTAGTGCGGGCTGCCCACGATCCGGCAAGTGCTGGCCGAATGCGTCACCCCCCGTGCGATGCGGCATATTACACCACCAGAG
>CAYMYD010000114.1:4349-7574 GCA_964394535.1 uncultured Propionivibrio sp.
AGTGCTGGCCGAATGCGTCACCCCCCGTGCGATGCGGCATATTACACCACCAGAGCGCACAAAGGGACGTGCAGTGAATGGTGAAATGTGGAAAGCCGTGCCAATACTCCCCGTTACAGGATTGGTTTTACTTTTCAAGGCACGAAGCGCCTCATGTCTCCGACAATCCGTCTTTCGGCGCCGCGAGAGCCTGAGAGTCGGGGCGGGATTTGCCCGCCGTCTGCATGGAGGCCTTGGCAAAGCGCAGGGCAGCCGAGATGGTTTCTTCCAGTTCGGAATTGGCCGGGAGGTTCAGATAGCTGGCAACGACGGGAAGCGGCTTGAGTTTCAGCACCGTATCAAGCGCCGCGATGTCGTGCCGCGAAGCCAGGCTATCGACCGCCGCCCGAGGCAGGGTGGCGATGCCGAAACCGCTTTCGACCAGTTTGACCAGCGCCGAAATCGAGGAGACCGAATGCAGCCGCTTGTCCGTCACGCCATGACTGTCGAGGGCGTGTGACAAGGCCAGATGCGGCTGTGAATTGCGCTGGAAGGTCAGCAATTCCCTGGAAAGCAGGAACTCCATGCCGAGCTTTCCCATGGCTTTCAGGCTGGACTGGCCGACCAGCACCATTTCCATCGGCGGCAGTTTTTCGTTGATCATCCCTTTGCCGGTCACGGCCTCGGTCGAGAACATCAGATCCAGGCCGCCGCGACGGTAGAGCTGGTGCAGCGTCGGGGTCATTTCAACGTTAAGCTCGAATTCAAGGTGCGGCTTCTGTTCTTTCAGCCAGCTTATGAGCGGGATCAGCCAGCTGTGCGAGACCGACTCAATGGCCCCGAGCCGCAGCGAGATCGGTGTCTGGCCCAGGCTGCCCAGTTCGCGCTTGAACCGGTTCTGGAGGGATAGCAGATGCTCGGCGTGATCAAGAAACTTTTCGCCGGAGCGGGTCAGGCGAAACATCCGGTCACGCCGGTCGACCAGCTCGACCCCCAGTTCCGCTTCCAGTACGGCAATCCGGCTGGAGACGGCTGATTGCGTGAGGAACAGTTTTTCCGCAGTGCGCGTGATGCTCTGCAGGCGGGCGACCCACACAAAAGTTTCAACAAAGCGCAGATTCATGGTTTTCCTTTCGCGGCCAGCAGGTGGCAAGGTTCTGTCGAGGGAGAATTTTTTGTTCCCGGACAAATTCTAACTCCAAAAAAATCGATGGTGAGCCAGCGAAATTTCCGGGTTGTTTTCGTGTGCTTGCGACTGCATACTGAAAAGGCTGTCGGGTTTCCCTCGAATCCCTCTTATCCCTGTGTCTGTCTGTCCAACCTGCCTGAAAGGAGTTCTGCCATGAAATTCCGTTTCGTCCTGAGCCTTGCCCTGCTGTCCCTGCTGAGCACTGCGGGAATGGCACAGACCTTCCCCAAGACCCATCTGAAAGTCGTTGGTGGCCTGAGCAACCTCACGACCTACAACGACTACGAAAAACCCTTCTGGACAAATGTCGTCCCGTCACTGACCAATGGGCAGGTGACCGCGGATATCAAGGGTTTCAATGAAATGGGCCTCAAAGGGCCGGAGGTGCTGCGCCTGATGTCGCAGGGCGTGATCGAGTTCGGTACCGCCACGCTTTCCTATTTTGCCAGCGACAACCCGATCAACGAGGCAGTCGACCTGGCCGGGCTGACGCTGGATGCGCAAAGTGCCCGCGCTGTTGTCGACGCCTTCGAGCCGATTTACGCCAAGTTCTACGGCCCGGGCAGCGGCATCAAATTGCTGGGGCTTTCCCCCTATGGGGCGCAGGTTCTCTTCTGCAATGCCGAGATCAAGGGGCTTGCCGACATCAAGGGCAAGAAAGTGCGTACCAGCAGCCGGACGCAGGCCGAGTTCGTCGAAGCGCTGGGCGGTGCCAGCGTGACCATGGCTTTCGGTGAAGTCGTCCCGGCGATGCAGAACAAGGTCGTCGATTGCGCCATCACCGGCGCCCTGTCCGGCTACTCGGCCAAATGGTATGAGGTGTCGACGCACCTCTACTCCCTGCCGATCAACTGGAATCCGCAGATTCACGGGGTCAATCAGAAAGCCTGGGCCAAACTCGATCCGAAGGTTCAGGCTTTCCTGGAGACCAATATCCGTTCCATGGTCAACAAGGTCTGGGATGCAGCTGCGGAACAGACGCAGCAGGGCTACGACTGCAATACCGGCGCAGCAGCCTGCCCGCATCCGGTCAAGGGCAAGATGATTCTCGTGCAGCCGAACGATGCTGACCGCGCCCTGTTGAAAAAGATCATGCAGGAGCAGGTACTGCCGAAGTGGGCCGCGCGTTGCTCGGCCAGTTGTGTGCAGGATTTCAACGCCACGATCGGCAAGGTGACCGGCCTGACCGCCAAAAAGTAAGGCGTGATCCAGAGGCCGGTCCGCGCCTGAAAATCCGCCACGGGTTCACCGTGGCGGGTTCTGCACGACACCGGCAGCGTCGTCTTTTCTTCTGAAGGGATGCTTCAATGAACTCGCTTCCGCTTGTGGCGCGCCTGCTTGGCTACGCCAATACGCTTTCCCGTGGGGCCGCCTGGGTCGGCGGCGCGATCATGCTGGCCAGCGTATTGCTGATCAGCTTTGACGTCTTGGCACGCAAATTTCTGGGTTTCACCACCGGAGGGGCTGACGAACTTTCCGGCTACGCCTTTGCCATCAGCACCTCCTGGTCGCTGGCCTTTGTCGTGCTGAATCGTGGCAATGTACGTGTCGATGCGCTCTACCAGTTGTTCCCGGTGCGGGTGACCGCCGTGTTCGACTGGATTTCCCTGGTGGCGCTCGGCGTGTTCATGGTCTGCCTGAGCTATTACGCTTCGTTTGTCGCGGAAACCTCGTGGGTGCAAAACTCGGCGGCAAATACGCCGCTGGCCACGCCCTTGTGGATTCCGCAGGGGCTGTGGGCGCTCGGGTTGTTCTGGATGTGCCTGGTGCTGGCGCTGATGCTGTTGCGTGCTTCGACCGCGCTGGTTACCGGCGACATAGCGACTCTCAAGGCGCTCTGCGGCGTTCGTTCGGCCGAAGAGGAGGCGCAGGAAGAGGCCGATGCCGGTGAACGCCTGATCAAGGGAGAACAGTCATGATCGGTACCGCCATGATTCTGCTGCTGGTGCTGATCGGCATCAGCATTCCGGTCGGCGCCGCACTGGGGGTGCTCGGCCTGATTCTCGACCCGCTTTATTCGATGCTGCCCCTCTCGCGGGCACTCGGCGAAGTTTCCT
>CAYMYD010000115.1:0-7548 GCA_964394535.1 uncultured Propionivibrio sp.
GGCACCCTGTTTGCCGCCTTCCAGCGTTTTGAGTACGACTTCGTGCTGGCCATCCTGATCGCCATCATCGCGGTGGTGCTGCTCGGCGAATTTGCCGCCAACTACGTCAAACGGATTTTCCATGTCTGATCGAAGCATTTCCCTGGCTGAACGGGAGGCGGGTGTCTGGCACCGGCACACGCTTGTCCAGAAACTCTCGCGCATGGCCCTGTGGCTGATCATCGCGCTGGCGGTCTCGCTGTCGCTGTCCAGTATCGACGTCATCTGGGAATTCCTCTGGGATGCGCCGGAGCAGATGCTCGACATGGGCCGTCGCATGTGGCCGCCCGATCTCGCCTATTACCCGGAAACCGTACACGACGCGTTGATGGAAACCTTCCACATCGCCACGCTGGGGACATTGTTCTCGATGGTGCTGGCGCTGCCGCTGTCGATTCTGGCCGCGCACAACATCACGCACAACCGCTGGCTCAACCTCTTTGCCAAGGTCATGCTGGTTTCCAGCCGCTCGGTGAATTCGCTGGTCTGGGCGCTGCTTTTCGTCGGCGTATTCGGCCCCGGCCCGCTCGCCGGTACCGTGGCCATTGCCTGCCGCTCGGTCGGCTTTGTCGGCAAACTGCTCGGCGAGGCGCTGGAAGAAGTGCATCCCGGCGCCATCGAGGCGCTCACCGCCACCGGGGCCACACAGAACAGCAAGATCCTTTACGGCTATTGGCCTGCGGTGAAACCGGCGTTCTGGTCGATCATGCTGCTGCGCTGGGACATCAACATCCGCGAATCCTCGGTGCTGGGTCTCGTTGGCGCGGGTGGGCTGGGCATGGCGATGAATGCGGCCATCGACATGTTCGAATGGGATCGTGTTGCGGTCATCCTGCTGACCATCTTTGCCGTGGTCGTTGCCGGGGAAGTGGTCATTACCTGGTTCCGTCGCAAGCTGCTCTGAGGAAATGCGGCAAAGCTGGCGTAGAATCGGAGCCGGTTCAATGTAATCTTTATGTCACATAACCGATGAGGAGAGAAGTTTCATGAAGTCGCTGACCCGTTTTGCCCTTGCCCCGATCGTTGCCGGCCTGCTTGGTTTCAATGCCCAGGCGGCGGATCAGGTCAATATCATCTGCTCCGTGCAGGCCGAGTGGTGCAACATGATTGGTACCGTTTATGCGCGTACGACCGGCACCAAGATCAATGTCAGCACGAAAGGCTCGGGCGAAGCCCTGGCGCAGATCATCGCGGAAAAGGAAAACCCCAAGACCGACATCTGGTTTGGCGGCACGGGCGATCCGCACCTGCAGGCGGCCGAGATGGGTCTGACCATCGAGTACAAATCCCCGACACTGGCCCAACTGCATCCCTGGGCGCAGCAACAGGCACAACAGTCGGGTTACCGGACGGTCGGCATCTATTCCGGCCCCCTCGGTTTCGGTTTCAACCCCGAACTGCTGGCCAAGAAGAAGCTGGCCGCGCCCAAATCCTGGGCCGACTTGCTCAAGCCGGAGTACAAGGGCGACATCCAGGTCGCCAATCCGGCGTCCAGCGGCACCGCCTACACCATGATCGCCACGCTGGTGCAGTTGATGGGCGAGGACAAGGCCTTTGATTACCTGAAAGCCCTGCACAAGAACGTTGGTCAGTACACCCGCTCCGGCACCGGCCCGATCAAGGCCGTGGCACGCGGAGAAACCGCCGTGTCGATCAGTTTTGTCCATGACGCACCGGCCGAGCAGATGAGCGGTTTCCCGGTACAGACGGCGACACCCACTGAAGGCACCGGGGCCGAAATCGGCTCGATCAGCATCGTCAAGGGCGCGCGCAACATGGAAGCAGCCAAGAAATTCTACGAATGGGCGCTGACCCCGGCCGCGCAGGAAATGGGGGCTGCGGCACGGCAATTCCAGTTGCCGTCAAACAAGCATGCCAAGGTTGACCCACGGGTTCCGGACTTCAAGTCGATCAAGTTCATCAACTACGACTACGCCAAGTACGGCACCAGCGCCGAGCGTCGGCGTCTGATCGCCCGCTGGGAAAAAGAAGTCAACTCGCTGCCTCGCTGAGCGCTTGTTTCAAGGCACCCGCCCCCGGAGGATGAAGCCGGGGGCGGGTGCCTTGAGCCACCGGCAAAGCCGCTTACCTCTACCCACAAACCACTAGCCACTAAGCACCAATCACTCAACCGTGCATAAACACCCCAACCGGGCCATCGGGATCTGGCTGCTGATCGGCCTCTCCGGCTATTTCATCTTCCCCTGGTACGCCATCCAGGATACGGCCTGGTACTACGCCCTGCCGCAAATTCTGGGGGGCGCGGAAACGGCCAACGCGATCGTGCAGATATTGGCACATGGTCGGTCGTGGCTGCTGCTCGGGCTGCTGGGGCTGGGTTTGGCTGCGGTCGGCTTTTTTGCGCCGCCCGGCCGCACACAGAGTTTCTGGCTGCTGGGGGGCGGGCTGGGCGGCTTGCTCGGGCTGGGAATTTGCGGCTTTGCGATCGGTGCCCGTGGCTGGTCGTTTGACTTTCTCAACACGGCCTTTGGCGAACTGAGCGTCAACCAGTTCGGCATGGGCGTCGGGGCCTTTGTGGCGCTGCTGGCGCTGACGGTCATTTTTGCCTTTGGGCTGGCGCGGCGGGGTTATTTCCGTGGCGATCTGTTTGTCGCCGCCGCGGTCACCACCTGTTTCGCCCTGCTGGGCCTGTTCATCGCCTTCCCGGTCGCCAAGGCGCTTTCAGGGGCCTTCCTGACCGAAGCCGGGCAGTGGTCGCCGCTGGCCATTTTCCATCGTGTTGGCGATCCACGAATCTGGAATCTGGGCTGCCTGGGCGGTGGCGCAAGCTGTGGCGTCGCCTGGAATACCCTGTTTCTGGCGCTGGCGACGGCGTTCGGCACCACGGTACTCGGCACCATGATGGCGCTGCTCGCCGAACGCTGTGCCGGGCCGCGCCTGCAGACCCCTTTGCGGGTCATTGCCCTGCTGCCGATCATCACGCCCCCCTTTGTCGTCGGTCTCGGCCTGATCCTGCTCTTTGGCCGCGCCGGGATCGTCAATCAGTTCCTGGAATACGCTTTCGACATTACGCCGACGCGCTGGTTTTATGGCGTGCTGGGGATCTGGATCGCGCAGTTGTTCGCCTTCACCCCGATCGCCTTCATGATCATGCGCGGCGTGGTGCAGGGACTGGCGCCCAGCCTTGAAGAGGCCGCCCTGATCCTGCGTGCCGACCGCAAGAAAACCTTTTTCACCATCACCCTGCCGCTCTTGAAGCCGGGACTGGCCAACGCCTTCCTCGTCGGTTTCATCGAAAGCATCGCCGACTTTGGCAACCCGGTTGTCGTCGGCGGACAGTTCTCGGTGCTGGCCACCGACATCTTCTTTGCCATCGTCGGTGCCCAGTACGATCAGGGACGCGCCGCGGCGCTGGCCTGGATCCTGACGATCTTTGCGCTGAGCATCTTTGCCCTGCAGCGGGGCGTACTCGGGCGGCAAAACTATACGACCGTCAGTGGCAAGGGCGATTCGGGCCTGCCCATGCCCCTGCCTGACGGCCTGCGCCACACCCTGAATGCCGTGGTTTATCCCTGGCTGGCCTTTACCGTGATCGTTTACCTCTTCGCCTTTGCCGGAGGCTTTGTGCAGACCTGGGGACGCGATTACACCCCGACCCTGATTCACTTCAAGACCGCTTTCGGTTTGGAATGGGGGCAGTTCGGGCTGGTCTGGTCTGGCGCGGCCTGGAGCTCGCTGTTCACCACGCTCAAACTCTCCGGCATTTCGGCACCGCTGACCGCCGCGGTGGGATTGCTCATCGCCTGGCTGCTGGCACGTACCCAGTTCAGGGGGCGCAATGCCTTCGAGTTCATTGCCCTGCTGGCCTTTGCCATTCCCGGCACGGTGCTCGGCGTCAGCTACATTCTGGCGTTCAACGTGCCGCCGGTGGAGCTGACCGGCACGGGCCTCATCATCATCCTGTGTTTCATGTTCCGCAACCTGCCAGTCGGTGTGCGCGCCGGTACCGCGGCCTTCGAGCAGCTCGACAAGGCGCTGGATGAAGCCTCGATGATGCTGCGCGCCTCGACCACGCAGACCCTGTTCACCATCATCCTGCCGCTGCTCAAACCGGCGCTGATTGCGGCGCTGATTTACAGCTTTGCACGGGCGATGACCACCGTCAGCGCCGTGATTTTCCTCGTGACAGCAGAAAACGAACTGGCGACGACCTACATCATCGGTCGCGTCGGCAATGGCGACTACGGCGTGGCGCTGGCCTATTGCACGGTGCTGATCGTGCTGATGTCGCTGATCATCGCCATGATCCAGTGGCTGGTCGGCGAACGGCGGCTGGGACGGCGCAAGGCCGCTATCACGCCGCCGGTGATTTCGGCCGCATGAGCCGCGTCAAGAATTCCCGTCTGGAAAAGGAAACGATCTGATGAGTTACGACCTTGAGTTCAGGAATGTCAGCAAGCGCTATGGAACCGATCCGAAGGGCCCGATGGCGGTCAAGGGGGTCAGTTTCGTCATGAAGGGCGGGACGCTGACGACCATTCTGGGCCCTTCCGGTTGTGGCAAGACGACGGTGCTGCGCATGATCGCCGGACTGGAATCATGCACGGGCGGGCAGATTCTCATGGATGGCCGCGATGTCACCACCCTCGGGCCGACCGAACGCAATGTGAGCATGATGTTCCAGAGCTACGCGCTCTTTCCGCACATGAACGTCGTGGAAAACGTGATGTACGGCCTGCGCATGTCGGGACAGGGCAAGGACGAAGCCCGTCAGCGCGCTGTCGAGGCCCTGCAGGGCGTCGGGCTGGTGGGCTACGACGAGCGCATGCCCAGCGAACTGTCGGGCGGACAGCAGCAGCGCGTGGCCCTGGCGCGCGCGCTGGTGCTGGAACCGGGCGTGCTGCTCTTTGACGAGCCGCTTTCCAATCTTGACGCCCGTTTGCGGCGCGAAATGCGCGAGGAAATCCGCGCCTTGCAGCAGCGGCTGAATCTGACCGTCGCCTACGTGACGCACGATCAGAGCGAGGCTTTGGCCGTCAGTGATCTCATCATCGTCATGAACGATGGTCTGATTGCCCAGAGCGGCACGCCACAGGAGATGTACGAGTTTCCCGGCAGCGAGTTTGTCGCCGGTTTCATGGGCGAGGCGATGCTCTTTCCCGGCGAGGCTGGCAGCGATGGTCGCGTCCGGCTCGGCCCCTTGCAGATCACGCCGAAACAGCGTGTGAGCGCCGGCGCGGTGAAGGTCGCCGTTCGCCCGGAAGCCTGGCAGATCGACCGCGCGGGCGGTGGTGTCACGGGTCGGCTGGTCAAGGCCTCCTACCTCGGCAGCTTCTACGAATACACCTTCGATACGGCGCTCGGCAGCATCTTTGTCACCTCGACCGATCTGGACGATATCCTTCCAATCGGTACGGAAGTCGGTCTCTCGCTTGCCGGTCATGGCGTTTCGGTGGTTCCGGCTGACCGCTGAATCTGGTAAGTTCCCCTCCTTTGCCGGAATTTCAAGGAGGTCCCGATGCAGGGGCTGATGGATTTGCATACTCATACGGCCCGTTGTCAGCATGCCACGGGGACACTGGAAGAATACGTTGAACGGGCGCAGGCGCTGGGCATCCGCCACTTCGGGTTTTCCGACCACAGCCACTGGATGCTGCACGCCATCGGCAAGCGCTACGCCATGCTCGCCAGCGAACTGGATGACTATGTGGCCGATGTACGGCGCATGCAGGAAAAATACAACCGCGACGGCGCCCAACCGTTTCGCGTACTGCTCGGCATGGAAATGGACTTCATCCCGGCCCGCCTGGACGAGGCGCGCCGGACCATCGGGCAATACGACTGGGATTATCTGATCGGCTCCGTACACAACATCGGCTGCGAGGAAATCCAGCAGGCGGACACCTATTCACAGTGGCGCATCGACGATGTCTGCGAGCTGTATTTTCACCAGCTCGGGGAAATGATCCGCGAGCGTTTTTGTGACGTGATCGCACACCTTGATCTGCCCAAGAAAATGGGCTGGCGCCCGCAGCGCAGCCTGCTGAGCTACGTCGAACCGCTGATTCCCGACTTGCTGGCCTCCGGCATGGCGGTGGAAATCAACACCTCGGGACGGGACAGTCCGGCGCGTGAATTCCTGCCCGGCTGGGAGATCGTCGCGGCACTGGCGGAAAGTGGCGTTCCGCTGACGCTGGGGTCGGACGCGCACGCCCCGCACCAGGTCGGACGGCATTTTGCGCAGGCGCTGGCCGGTCTGCGCCGGATCGGCGTGCGTGAGCTGGTCTGTTTCGAACAACGCCGCCAGCAGCCCGTTCCTCTGGACTCACTGACGGCGTCGGCCTGACAATCAGGTGCTAGCGGCGGTTTATCGCGGCAGGTTTTCGATTTCCTTCGACCAGCGTTCGAGCAGGCGACGACGTTCAGCGGCCTTGCCGTACTTGTCAAAATCGTACTTGATGAGATTCACGTTATCGAGCGGCGGAATGCGCGGATCGAGCTTGAAGGTCTTGTTGGCCGGAACCTGCAGGCTGCCGGCCTTGGCACCGACGGACTGACCGGCGGGGCTCATCAGCCAGTCGTAGTATTTCTTCGCCGCCTCCTTGTTGCGCTGTCCCTTGACCATGGCGATGCCGCCGACTTCATAGGACGTGCCTTCGCACGGCGCAGCGGTCTTGATCGGGTATTTGTTGTAACGCCAGCCCTCGAATCCGAAGATGAAGCTGATGCCGACCGTCACTTCGCCCTTGGCAACGTTGGGTGCCTGCGCCTGACCACTGCGCGTGTAGTTGCTGATGTTCTTGTGCAACTTCTTCATGTAGTCGAAGGCCTGATCCTCGCCCATCAACTGCACCAGCCCGGCCAGCACCGTGTAAGCCGTACCGCTGGAAGCCGGGTGCGAAATCTCGACTTCCCCCTTGAACTCGGGTTTGATCACGTCAGCCCAGCACTTTGGCTCGGGCAGCTTCTTTTTCTTGAGCAGCTCGCTATTCCAGCCAAAACCGATGGCCGAGGTATAAAACCCGCCGACCATGAAATTCGACATGCCGTACTGGCGCACGCTCCACTGGTGCAGGTCGTCGAGGTAGTCGGGTTTGTAGGCTTCCAGCAGGCCGATATCGGCAGCCTGCAGGAAGGGATCGCCGGTACCGCCCCACCAGATGTCGGTCTTCGGGTTGTTGGCCTCGGCGCGCAGTTGGGCGAGTGCTTCGCCGGTCGGCTTTTTCGTCTGTTGCACCTTGATGCCGGTGGCTTTCTGGAACTCGCTGGCAGCCATGTCGCACCAGGGTTGATCCGTACTGCAGATGGCATTGACCGTCTGCGCCGCGACCGGCGCAGCAAACACCGCACAAAGGGCCAGTGCGGCGGGAAGCATGACAGGGGTTTTTCGTGAGGACATATCGGCTCTCCTGAGTGAATGGCCTGACGTGCAGGCCGGGATAAGACAAGCAGCATGCACGCCCGATGCTACCCCCTTTGCCATGCACTGTCACATATTTGTCACATAAGCAGGCCGTACGGGGCTTTCTGGTTTATAGATAAAAAAGC
>CAYMYD010000116.1:0-7521 GCA_964394535.1 uncultured Propionivibrio sp.
TGTTCACTTCGTTGAAGGTGGTCAGGATGGCGTTGGTCGATTGCGACTGCACCAGTCGCTCGGCCACCCGGGCGCGCAGGCGGGACATCGGAACCCGCTGCTCCGGACGGTCGGCCAGCGGGATCGCGACGCTGGGCGCCGGGGCGAGTGCGCCGACGGCCGGGGCCGCAGGTCGGGTTTCAGCCAGCGGGGCAGGTGCCGCTGGCGTTGCCTGGGGTGCCTGGGCGGCCAGAGCATCTGCCTTGGTAACACGGCCACCGCGTCCGCTGCCCGGCACGGCCGCCGCATCAATGCCTTTTTCGTCGAGAATCTTGCGTGCCGCAGGCAGGGCGACCCCGGCGGCCGGGGCTGCGGCCTTGACCGGTGCCGGCGCGGGTTTGGCCGCTGCTTCCTTGGCCGCCGGTTTGGCAGTCGCGGTCGCCTTGGCCTCGGTGTCGATGCGGGCGATGAGTTCATCGGCCACGACGCTATCACCGTTGCGCTTGATGATTTCCACCAGCACGCCATCGGCCGGTGAGGGCAGTTCGAGCACGACCTTGTCGGTTTCGATGTCGATCAGGTTTTCATCGCGGGAAACCGCTTCGCCGGGCTGTTTATGCCAGGATACCAGCGTCGCTTCGGCAACCGATTCGGAGAGTTGGGGAACTTTGACGTCGATAATCATGATGTTTTTCCCTTCAGGCCAGTTTGTATTGTGAGATTTCGCCGAGCGCCGATTCGATCAGTGCTTTTTGCTGGGCGACGTGCTTGCTGTGATAGCCAACCGCCGGGGAGGCCGAGGCCGGACGGGAGACGAGCAGCAGATGCTGTTTGCTGTTGAAGGAACGGTCCAGGTGCTGACGCGAGGCAATCCAGTACCAGGCGCCCTGGTTGCGCGGCTCTTCCTGACACCAGACGATCTCGGTGGCCTTCGGGTACTTGGCCAGTTCGGCCTGGAAGGCGTCCTGCGGGAAGGGGTAGAACTGCTCCAGACGGGCAATGGCGATATGCGTGATGTTCTTCGCCCGACGGGCGGCGAGCAAATCGTAATAGACCTTGCCTGAGCAGAAAATGACCCGTTTCACCTTCTTTTCGTCGAGTGCATCGACTTCGCCGATGACCGGCTGGAAGCTGCCCTTGGCGATTTCGTCGATGGTCGACACGGCGTCCTTGTGGCGCAGCAGCGATTTCGGTGTGAAGACGATCAGCGGTTTGCGCTGTTTGCGGATGGCCTGTCGGCGCAGCATGTGGAAGACCTGCGCCGGGGTCGATGGCTGGCAAAGCTCGAAGTTCATTTCGGCGCAGAGGTTCATGTAACGCTCGATACGCGCCGAGGAGTGTTCCGGGCCCTGGCCTTCGTAGCCATGCGGCAGCAGCATGACCAGACCGCAGGCACGGCCCCACTTCGACTCGCCGGAGGAAATGAACTGGTCGATGACTACCTGCGCGACGTTGGCAAAGTCGCCGAACTGCGCTTCCCAGACCACCAGATCGTAGGGGTTGGAGGTAGCGTAGCCGTATTCGAAGGCAAGCACGGCTTCTTCGGAGAGTACCGAGTCGAAGCACTGGAATTTGGCCTGTTTTTCCTGCAGGCGGGCGAGCGGGCGGTAGTCCCCGGCATCCCAGGCTTCACGGTTCTGGTCGTGCAACACGGCGTGACGGTGGAAGAAGGTGCTGCGTCCGACGTCTTCACCGGAAATGCGCACACCGTGACCGGAGACGAGCAGCGTGGCGTAGGCGAGATTTTCGGCCATGCCCCAGTCGATGGGCAGACTGCCCTGCCCCATCAGGCGGCGGTCGTCGATGATCTTTTTCACCCGACTGTGCAGGGTGATGGTCTCGGGAATATCGGTCAGGCGCTCGGCCAAACGGCGAATTTCCTTGAGCGGCACGGTGGTGTCGCAGTTCTGGATGTAGCGCTCGGGCAGGAAGGGCGACCAGTCGATGACGATGGGGTTGGTGTAACCGGCGATCACCGGGTTGTAGAGGAGTTCGCCACGGTCGAGGTGCTCGCGGTAGTCGGCAATCATGGCGTCCGGACCGTCACCGGGCAGGACGCCTTCGCCGACCAGCTTGTCGGCGTAAAGCTGGCGGGTGCCGGGGTGGGCGGCGACACGCTTGTACATCAGCGGCTGCGTGACCATCGGCTCGTCCTGTTCATTGTGGCCGAGCTTGCGGAAGCAGTAGATGTCGATCACCACGTCCTTCTTGAATTCCTGGCGGAATTCGACGGCGAGACGGGTGGCGAAGGCGACGGCTTCGGGGTCATCACCATTGACATGGAAGATCGGCGCATCGGCCATCTTGAAAACAGCCGTGCAGAAGGGCGAGGAGCGGTAGTCGCGCGGGTCGGAGGTGGTGAAGCCGATCTGGTTGTTCACCACGATATGCACGGTACCGCCCGTGCCGTAACCGCGCGTCTGCGCAAAGTTGAGCATTTCCTGGTTGACGCCCTGGCCGGCGACGGCGGCGTCACCGTGGATGACCACCGGGAGTACCTTTTCGCGGCTCTCCTCGCCGCGACGGAACTGGCGGGCATAGGCCGCCCCGGCAACGACCGGATTGACGATTTCGAGGTGCGAGGGGTTGAACATCAGGGTGAGATGGCAGGGGCCGCCGGGGGTCATCACGTCGGAGGAGTAGCCGAGGTGATACTTCACGTCACCGGAAGAGAGTTCCTGCGCCTTCTTGCCTTCGAATTCGTCGAAGAGCATCGACGGGGCCTTGCCCAGGGTATTGACCAGCACGTTGAGACGGCCCCGGTGGGCCATGCCGATGACCACGTCGTCAACACCCAGGCCACCGCCCACACGCACCATTTCGTCGAGGGAGACCATCAGCGATTCGCCGCCTTCGAGCGAGAAGCGTTTTTGCCCGACGTAACGGGTGTGCAGGTAACGTTCCAGCGTTTCGGCGGCGGTCAGGCGTTCGAGGAAGCGCAGTTTCTGCGCGGCGGTGTAGGTGCTGCGGGCGTGATTCGGCTCGATGCGCGACTGAATCCACTGGCGCTCGCTGACGCTTTCCAGATACATGTATTCGACGCCGATCGAGCCGCAATAGGTTTCCTTGACGGCATCAAGAATCTGGCCGAAGGTTGCGCGCTCGGGAACGCCCTTGAAGGAACCGGCGTTGAAAATGGCGTTGATGTCGGCCCCTGACAGGCCGTAGAAGGCCGGGTCCAGTTCGGGGAGCTCCGGGCGGCGCTGCCGCTTCAGGGGGTCGAGGTTGGCCCACAGGGCACCGAGGGTGCGGTAGGCGGCGATCATTTGCAGCACGCCGACCTGTTTCTTGTCATCAACCGGCTGTGCCGCGGTCGCCCGGTAGCCGCCACGCTTTGCCTGCTCGGCAAAGGCGGTGACAATCGGCTGGTGCGGCACGTCGCGGGCCACTGGTGCGGGCAGTTGCACCAGCTTGTCAAAATAATCCCGCCATTCGCCCGGGACGGAGGTGGGATTGTCGAGGTAATTCTCGTAAAGCTCTTCCACAAACGGCGCGTTACCGCCGAAAAGATGGGAAGTGCCAAAAAGCTGGTTCATCATGGGGCACCTGTACGCTGGTTGAAATGAACGGTAAAAGGTGAAACAAGCACGACCCGCCTTATTTCACCCTCCCCTTTTTACGGAAAACACGCTTTCAATTAGCCATCAATTCCTGGTCGGCGGAACCTGACGCCTTGCCGTGCCATTGTACAGTTGGCGCGGACGGCCGATCTTGTATTCCGGATCGGAGATCATTTCTTCCCACTGCGCCATCCAGCCGACGGTACGTGCCAGGGCAAAAATGCAGGTAAACATCGTGGTCGGAATACCGATGGCCTTCTGCACGATGCCCGAGTAGAAGTCGACGTTCGGATAAAGTTTCTTCTCGATGAAGTAATCGTCTTCCAGCGCGATTCTTTCGAGTTCCAGCGCCAGCTTGAACAGGCGGTCGTTTTCCAGCCCGAGTTCGCCCAGCACTTCGCCACAGATGCGGCGCATGATGCGCGCGCGCGGGTCGAAGTTTTTGTACACCCGGTGGCCGAAGCCCATCAGCTTGAAGGAATCGTTCTTATCCTTGGCCCGCTTGATGTAGTGGGGGACGCGCGAGACATCGCCAATTTCTTCGAGCATCTTCAGGCAGGCCTCGTTGGCACCGCCGTGCGCCGGGCCCCACAGGCAGCCGATACCGGCCGAGATGCAGGCGTAGGGATTGGCGCCGGACGAACCGGCCAGACGCACCGTCGAGGTCGAGGCGTTCTGTTCGTGATCAGCGTGCAGGGTGAAGATGGTATCGAGCGCATGCACCAGCACCGGATTCGGCTCGTACTTCTCGCACGGCGTGCCGAACATCATGTGCATGAAATTGGCGGTGTAACCGAGCTCATTGCGCGGGTACATGAAAGGTTCGCCCATCGAATACTTGTAGGCCAGCGCGACGATGGTCGGCAACTTGGCGACGATGCGGTTGAAGCTGATGTTGCGCTGTACGGGGTCGGTGAAGTCTTCCTGATCGTGGTAGAAGGCCGACAGGGCGCCGACCACGCCGACCATCACCGCCATCGGGTGCGCGTCACGGCGGAAGCCCTGGTAGAACTTGGCCATCTGCTCGTGAATCATGGTGTGACGCTTGATGATATCGACAAATTCCACCTTCTGCTGCACGTTCGGCAGATCGCCGTGCTTCAGCAGGTAAGCGACATCTAGGAAGTTGCAGTGTTCGGCGAGTTCCTCGATCGGGTAGCCGCGATAAAGCAGTTCGCCCTTGTCGCCGTCGATGTAGGTGATCGTCGACTGGCACGAGGCCGTCGACAGGAAGCCCGAATCATAGGTAAAGAGGCCCGTTTTCGCCGCCAGGGTGCGGATGTCGATACAGTCGTTGCCGTGGACGGGGGTGAGGATCGGAAACTCCACCGGATCCTTGCCGTCAATAATCAGTTTTGCCTTGCGCTCTCCTGCCATTGCTGTCTCCCGAAGAAAATGATGTCGATGAATGGGTGGTGGCAAAAACAGCTCTCGCGCTTACTGCACCCTTGCTTCACGCAAGCGTTGCAGCACCTCGGCCTGCTCTGGCGTGGCCGCCGGTTTTTTGCCGGTAATCAGCGGCCACAGGTCGGGGTCTTCCAGTTCGGCAAGTTCAGCGAAGGCGGCTGCCAGATCAGGCGACAGGGTTTCATAACGCTGTTCGAGAAAGCCGCCAAGAATGACGTCCATCTCGCGCATGGAACGATGTGTGCAAAGCCATTGCAGACGCTTTCGCGCGACAGCCGGTTCAACCATGTTTGCCCCCGGAAGAAGTACTGGTATGTGACCGGAGCATACCCGAAAAGTTCTTGCCATAGCGTAAAGCCGCATGCACATCTTCTTCCGGACAGTGCAGGCGCACGCCGTGCCGTTCGAGTGTGGCTTCGGTTTCTTCAATCGTGCGCAAGGGACGCACGGCGCGGTAGAGGGTTTCTGCCTCGGGGAAATGCTGGCGCAGGCTGCCAAGCCACAGCTTGAGCCGTCCCGGACGATAACGCGCAGCCATGCGCCCCGGCAGCAACAACCAGAAACCGGCCAGCAAGGCCTGCAATTCCGGCCAGTCGGCCGCCCGCCCGGTCGCCGGCAACAGACCATTCCTGATATTGCGCACCAGAAAGGGATCGGCCACGGCACCGCGTCCGATCATCACGTCGGCACAGCCCGTCACTGCCCGGCAACGCCCATAATCTCTCGGCGTCCAGACTTCACCGTTGGCCATGACCGGGATGCGCACCGCTTCACGGATACGCGCCACCCATTCCCAGTGCGCCGGGGGGCGATAACCTTCGTCACGGGTGCGGGCGTGAACCACCAGCGAAGCAGCACCACCAGCTTCCAGCGCCTGCGCGCAGGCCAGCGCCTTGCCGGTATCGCTAACGCCCAGGCGCATCTTGGCCGAAACCGGGATCGCCGCCGGGACGGCCTGCCTGACCGCCTGAACGATCGCCCCGATTCGCGGCGGCTCGTCGAGCAGAATGGCCCCGCCGCCGTGTCGGGTGACGGTGGGTGCCGGACAGCCGAAGTTGAGGTCAATGGCAAACGGTTTCAGCGTCGCCAGTTGTGCGGCGTTTTCCGCCATGCACACCGGATCGCTGCCTAACAGTTGTACCGCCACCGGAACGCCCGCAGGGGTACGACTGCCATGGGCCAGCTCCGGGCTGATGCGGTAAAAGGTACGCAAGGGCAGCAGCGACTGCGAAACGCGCACGAATTCGGTCACTGCGCCGTCGTAGCCACCAACCCGCGTCAGCACATCGCGCAGCAGGCTGTCGGCAAGCCCCTCCATCGGGGCCAGAAAAATCCGGCTCATCCCGGCGGTGGGGGCTTAAGGCTGCTGGCTCAGACAGGTCACCAGCAACATCGGCCACTGTTGTGCCCACTGCGCGGCAGGCTCGCGGGTAAAACCGTTCTTGGCGTATTGCTGCCAGCGACCAATGACAAAACACAGCAGCAGATTTGCCAGCGCACCAAAATCGGCGTTTGGCGAAAGCCGTTCCTGCGTTGCAGCGACGCGCAAGGCCTGCTTGAGCGCGGCCTCGATCTTGTCATGCAACTGGTTGATACGTGCCTGCAGACGCTCGTTCTCGTTGACCAGCGCATCGCCGGTCAGCACACGTGTCATGCCCCGGTTACGCTGGGCGAAGTTGAGCAGCAGCGCGAGGATGTGTTCGACCTGCCGCAGGCCTTCGCTCTCGTTGGCCGCAATCTGGTTGATCAGGCCGAACAGGCTGGTTTCGATGAACTCGATCAGCCCCTCGAACATTTGTGCCTTGCTGGCGAAATGCCGGTACAGCGCCGCCTCCGAGCAATCCAGCCGGGCCGCCAGTGCCGCCGTGGTAATTTTTTCCCCTTTCGGGGTTTCCAGCATTTTCGCCAGCGTTTGCAGGATTTGCAGACGTCTTTCGCCGGGTTTGGCCATAAAGTGCTCCTGTTTTCAGTGCCTAGTCGTCGGTGAGTCGGGGTTCATTCGCTACCACGGGGAGGAAAACCCCGCTGAACGCAAGAATTATAACTTCCCCAGCCGTCCCGGCAAATCGAGCACCGAGCCAACTCTTACGTCCGCACAAGGCGGACAGCGTGTGCAGGCACTTACCCACACGGTTTTCATGCCGAGCCGTTTGGCCGTCACCAGATTGTGCAGCGTATCCTCGACCATGATGCAGCGGCGGGGATCAAGGCGTTCGCCGCGCAAGAGACGCCGGAAACCGCCGAGGGACGGTTTCGGCTGATAACGCAAGCGCTCAACGGTATAAACCGCATCGAAACACGGGCGGATACCGATCACGTCGAGCACGGTTTCGCAGTACACCCGGGGCGCGTTGGAAAAAAGGATCTTGCGTCCCGGCAGGCGCTGCAACATCGCTTTCACCCCGCGCTCGGCGACAACCATCCCCGGCAGATTGGCAAACTGATGGGTGTGATGCAGGAAATGCCCCGGGTCGGTACCGTGGTGCCTCATCAGTCCGAGCAGGGTTGCCCCGTAGCGACGCCAGTAATGGAGTCGCAAACGATTGGCTTCCTGCTCGTCGAGTTCGAGATGCTC
>CAYMYD010000117.1:0-7417 GCA_964394535.1 uncultured Propionivibrio sp.
GCCGTACTGTGGGAGCGCGGCGGCGATTTTGTCTGGAACGACGCCTGGCGCGTTCCCCAGCTGCCGGTCAGCGGCTTGCGCATGCTGTGCGGGCCGCTGGCCCATGCCGTGCTCGGTCAGCCGACCGAACGCCTGTCGCTGATCGCCGTCACCGGCACCAACGGCAAGACGACGATCACCCAGTGGCTGTCGCGCACTCATCCACAATCCTGTGCAGTCATCGGCACGCTGGGGTCGGGCTTCCCCGGCCAGCTTCACGACGCCGGACTGACGACACCGACGGCGACGGCGCTGGGCCGTGCCCTGCGCGACTTTGCCGACGCCGGGGCGCAGGCCTGCGCGCTGGAAGCCAGCTCGATCGGCATCGCCGAAGGGCGGCTTGACGGCGTGCGGGTCGACGTCGCGGTGTTCACCAATCTGACCCGCGACCACCTTGATTATCACGGCAGCGAAGCGGCTTACGCGGCAGCCAAGGAACGGCTGTTTAGCTGGCCGCGTCTGCGTCTGGCGGTGATCAATCTCGACGATCCCTTTGGCCGTCAACTGGCGGATCGCTGTGGCGCGCAGAAAATGTTGTGCTACACGCAATGCGCCGAAGCTGACGAGCGGCAGGGCATGCTGCGTGCCGAAAACGTTGAGGAAACGCCGCATGGTCTGCGTTTCCGCCTGTGCGCGCCGAATGGCCGGGCCACGGTCGAAACCGGGCTGCTCGGCCGTTATAACGTCTCCAATCTGCTCGCCGTGGCCGCCGTGCTGGTCGACGCGGGGATGAAGCCGAAAGCCATTGCCGAACGTTTCGCCGAACTCGTGCCGCCACCGGGACGGCTGGAAAAGGTCGGCGGCCAGAATGAACCGCTGCTGGTCATCGATTACGCGCATACGCCGGACGCGCTGGAAAACACGCTGGGCGCGCTGCGCGGCGTGGCACAGGCGCGTGGCGCGGCGCTGACGGTGGTCTTTGGCTGCGGCGGCGACCGCGACCGCGGCAAACGCCCGCTGATGGGCGAAATCGCCACGCGCCTCGCCGACCGCGTGGTGCTGACCAGCGACAACCCGCGCAGCGAAGCGCCACAGGCAATCATCGACGAAATCCGCGTCGGTGCGCCGGGGGCCGAAGTCATCGTCGACCGTGCCGAGGCGATCCGTCGGGCGGTCGTCACGGCGACCCGGGACGAAGTCATTCTGCTGGCCGGCAAGGGGCACGAGCCCTATCAGGAAATTGCCGGGGTGCGTCGGCCCTTTTCGGACCGCGAGGAAGCGCAGGCGGCGCTGGCTGCCCGCAAGGAGCACAACATGGAAATGATGATGAATCTGCACGAGGCCACGCAGGCCATGCAGGGCGAGCTGATCGGGGATGATGCCGGTTTTTCCGGCGTATCCACCGACAGCCGCCACATCGGCGCAGGCGAACTGTTCTTTGCCCTCTCCGGCGAGAATTTTGACGGGCATGATTTTCTGGCGATGGCCGGGGAGCGTGGCGCGGCTGCGGCCGTCGTCGCTGCGGCGGCCGCTGAAAAATATCAGACGGCTGCTTTACCGCTGATTGTCGTTGCCGATACACGCATCGCGCTCGGCTTGCTGGCGCAGGCCTGGCGTGCGCGCTTCACCCTGCCGCTCATCGCTGTCACCGGCAGCAATGGCAAGACGACGACCAAGGAAATGATCGCCAGCATCCTGCGTGCCGCTTTCGGCGACACCGTGCTGTCCACGCAGGGCAATCTAAACAATGACATCGGTCTGCCGCTGACCCTGCTGCGGCTCCGCGCCAGCCATCGCGCCGCCGTCGTTGAAATGGGCATGAACCATCCGGGCGAAATTGCCGCGCTGGCCCGGCTGGCGCAGCCGACGGTGGCCATCGTCACCAACGCCCAGCGCGCGCATCTGGCCGGCATGGGCACACTGGAAACCATCGCCACGGAAAAAGGCAGCGTGTTCATGCACCTTGCCAATCCGGGGGTGGCGGTGATCAACGCCGACGATCCGTGGGCCGGGCTGTGGCGTATCCAGGGGGCCGGGCGCACGGTGATGGATTTCTCCTTCGAGCATCCGGCCTGCGTCTGTGGCCGCTGCACGACGCGCGGACTGGAAAACCATCTGAGCATCGCCTGCCAAGGCCGAGAAATCGACGTGCCGCTGGCGATTCCCGGCCTGCACAACGCGCGCAACGCGCTTGGCGCGGCCTGTGCGACGCTGGCTGCGGGCGTGTCGCTGGAAAATGTGCGCGACGGGCTCGTCGCCTTCAACGGTGTCAAGGGGCGGCTGCAACGGCGCGCCGGACGCCACGGTGCCGTGCTCCTCGACGACAGCTATAACGCCAATCCCGATTCGGTACGCGCCGGGATCGACGTGCTTGCCGCGACGGTCGGGCGCAAGGTGCTGGTACTCGGCGACATGGGCGAGATCGGCGACATGACGGGGCAATTCCACGACGAGGTTGGCGGCTACGCCAAGAGCCAGGGAATTGACCGCCTGCTGGCGCTCGGCGAATCGAGCGTTGTGGCGGCGCGCAATTTTGGCGCGGGCGGCACGCATTTCAAAAAGATCGAAGAACTGATCGCCGCGCTGCTCCCGGAACTCAACGCGCAGACGACGGTGCTGATCAAGGGCTCACGCTTCATGCGCATGGAGCGGGTGCTTGAGGCCATTCTCGCCGAAGCGGCGGAAGGGGAAAACGCATGCTGCTGATGCTGGCACAATCCTTGGCGCAGGACATTCGCGGCTTTTCCGTGTTCAACTACATTACGTTGCGCGCGGTGCTGGCGGCGATGACGGCGCTGATCATTTCCTTTATCGCCGGGCCGCCGCTGATCCGCTGGCTGACCGCCAAGAAGATCGGCCAGGCGGTGCGTACCGACGGGCCGCAGACGCACCTCGTCAAGAGCGGCACGCCGACCATGGGCGGCGCGCTGATCCTGATTGCCGTCGGCATCACCACCCTGCTGTGGGGCGATCTGACCAACCGCTACGTCTGGGTGCTGCTGATCGTCACCCTAGGTTTCGGCATGATCGGCTGGTACGACGACTGGCGCAAGGTGGTCTACCGCGACCCGAAGGGGCTGGCCAGCCGCTGGAAATACTTCTGGCAATCGGTGATCGGCATGACCGTCGCCGTGTATCTGGCCATGACGGCGACGGTTCCGGCGCAGCTGGAGCTCATCGTGCCCTTCTTCAAGACCATTTCCTACCCGCTGGGCGTCATCGGCTTCATCGTACTGACCTATCTGGTGATCGTCGGTACCAGCAACGCCATCAACCTGACCGACGGTCTGGACGGGCTGGCGATCATGCCGACGGTGATGATCGCCGCCGCGCTGGCGGTGTTTGCCTACGTCGCCGGTAACGCCGTGTTTGCCCGTTACCTGCTCCTGCCCTACATCCCCGGTGCGGGCGAACTGGCGGTTTTCCTCGGCGCGATCAGCGGGGCCGGGCTGGGCTTCCTGTGGTTCAACGCGCATCCGGCGGAAGTGTTCATGGGCGACGTCGGCGCGCTGGCGCTCGGTGGCGCGCTCGGCACCGTGGCGGTGATCGTGCGTCAGGAAATCGTGCTGGCGATCATGGGCGGCGTTTTTGTCGCCGAGACCCTGTCGGTGGCCTTGCAGGTGCTCTATTTCAAGTACAGCGGCGGCAAACGCATCTTCCGCATGGCCCCGCTGCACCACCACTACGAACTCGGCGGCTGGAAGGAAACCCAGGTCGTCGTCCGTTTCTGGATCATCACCATCATGCTGGTGCTGGTGGGTTTGTCGACCCTGAAGATTCGTTGAGAGCCGTGAAAGGTGAAATGATGCTCCAAAGCAAACCCGTCCTCATTCTCGGCCTTGGCGAATCCGGGCTGGCGATGGCGCGCTGGCTGGCGCGACAGGGGGCTTGCCTGCGGGTTGCTGACAGCCGGACGAATCCGCCCAACGTCGCCGCGCTGCGCGCCGCCGTCCCCACGGCGCAACTGCTGACGGGCGCGTTTTTCGTGGCCTTGCTTGAAGGGATCGAACTCGTCGCCGTTTCGCCCGGCATCGCGCTCTCTGAAGCCGTGGTGCAGGAGGCTCTGGCGCGTGGCCTGCCGGTGGTTTCCGAAATCGAACTCTTCGCCCAGGGCGTGCGTGCCCTGCTGCCCGATTCCAGAATCCTGGCGATCAGCGGCAGTAACGGCAAGACAACGACCACCGCGCTGACCGCGCATCTCCTGAACCACAGCGGCATCCCGGCCATCGCCTGCGGCAATATCTCGCCCTCGGCCCTCGATGCCCTGATGGATTTTCTGGAGAGAAGGGAGAAGGGAGAAGGGGGAAGGGGAGAACCGATCGCTGCCGATACGCCCCTGCCAACAACAGCGCTTGAGGAAGGCGATGCCCGTCAAATGGCGCAGGCGGACCCTTCCCCCTTCCCCCTTCCCCCTTCTCCGATCTGGGTGCTCGAACTTTCCAGCTTCCAGCTCGAAACAACTTACACGCTGGATGCCGACGCGGCCACGGTGCTTAACGTCAGCGAGGATCACCTGGACCGCCACGGCAGCATGGACGCCTACGCGGCGGCCAAGGCACGGGTCTTCCAGGGTCAGGGGGTGATGGTCATCAACCGTGACGATCCCCGTGGCCTGGCCTGGGGCGAGGCCGGACGGGAACAGGGGCGGCGGGTCGTCGCATTCGGCCTGGATCTTCCCCGTCTGCCCGGCGATTACGGGCTGCAACGCTGCAGCATCGTGCGCGGCGCGGAAACGCTGCTCGGTCTGGAAAAACTGCGCATCAACGGCCTGCACAACGCCGCCAACGCCATGGCGGCGCTGGCGCTGTGCGAAGCCATCGACATCGCGCCGCAGCGTCTGCTGGCGGCGTTGGAAAGCTTCACCGGGCTGGCGCATCGCGTCGAATTCGTCGCCGAAATCGGCGGCGTGAGCTATTTCGACGACTCCAAGGGCACCAATGTCGGGGCCACGCTGGCCGCCCTGCAGGGACTGGGCAGCCAGGTGGCGATCATCCTTGGCGGCGAAGGCAAGGATCAGGACTTCTCGCCGCTGGCGGCCGCGCTGGCCGCGCATGGCCGCGCCGTGGCGCTGATCGGCCGCGATGCGCCGCTCATTGCCGCGGCAATCGACGGCTGCGGTGTCAACACGTGCTGCTGCACCGATCTGGAAGCGGCGGTACGCTGGTGTGCCAACGAAACCCGCCCCGGCGACGCCGTGCTGCTTTCACCGGCCTGCGCCAGCTTCGACATGTTCCGCAACTACGTACACCGTGCCGAGGCGTTCATCGACATCGTGCACGCGCTGGAAAGGGAGGCGGGATGATTCCTTCCTTCGACACCGCGCGCCGGATGCCGGCCGAAATCGACCTGGCCCTGCTGTGGAGCAGCCTGTTCCTGCTCATGCTGGGCATGGTGATGGTTTATTCCGCTTCCATCGCCATTGCCGAGGGCGGGCGTTTTGCCGGGAACAATCCGGCCTACTTCCTGGTACGTCATGGCGTTTTTCTGGCCATCGGGCTGGTGGCGGCCTCGGCGGCCTTCCAGGTGTCGATGGTGACCTGGAAGAAGCTCGCGCCCTGGCTGTTTGTCGGCGGGGTCATCCTGCTGGCTTTGGTGTTGGTGCCGGGCATCGGGCGCGACGTCAATGGCGCGCGCCGTTGGCTGTCCTTCGGCTTTGCCAACCTGCAACCGTCGGAGCTGATGAAGCTGTTCGTCGTGCTTTATGCCGCCGATTACACGGTGCGCAAGATGCCGCACATGCACGACCTGAAAAAAGCCTTCATGCCGCTGGCGGCAGCGATGGTCGCGGTCGGCATCCTGCTGCTCAAGGAGCCGGATTTCGGGGCGTTCGTGGTGATCATTGCGGTGGCCATGGGCATCCTTTTCCTCGGCGGCATGCGTGCGCGCCTGTTTGCCATCCTCATCATCCTGCTGCTGGTTGCCTTTGCCGTGCTGATCATTGTTTCGCCCTATCGGCGCGACCGAATTTTCGGCTTCATGGACCCGTGGTCGGATGCTTTCGGGCGCGGCTACCAGCTTTCGCATGCGCTGATTGCCTTCGGGCGTGGCGAACTTTTCGGCGTCGGCCTCGGGGCCAGCGTCGAGAAACTGTTCTACCTGCCCGAAGCCCACACCGACTTCCTGCTGGCGGTGATCGCCGAAGAGCTGGGTTTTGTCGGCGTCGTGCTGGTCATCGGCCTGTTCGGCCTGCTGGTGCAGCGCGCCTTCGTCATCGGCCGCCAGGCTGTCGCCCTCGACCGCCTCTACCCGGCGCTGGTGGCGCAGGGCGTCGGTATCTGGATCGGTGTGCAGGGCTTCATCAACATGGGTGTCAACATGGGCATGCTGCCGACCAAGGGCCTGACCCTGCCGCTGATGAGCTTCGGCGGCTCCGGCATCCTCGCCAACTGCGTGGCGCTGGGCATCGTGCTGCGGGTCGATTGGGAGAATCGACAGTTGATGCGCGGGGGGAAGCTATGAGCGACGCCTCACGCCTTACGCCTAACGCCTCACCCACCTTGCTGGTCATGGCTGGCGGTACCGGCGGACACGTCTTTCCGGGGCTGGCGGTGGCTGATCTCCTGCGCGCGCGTGGCTGGAAAGTGATCTGGATGGGCAACCCCGACGGCATGGAGGCCAAACTGGTGCCGACACGCGGCTACGAGATGGCTGCCGTGCGCTTCTCGGCGCTGCGCGGCAAGGGGTTGTTGCGCAAATTGCTGCTGCCGCTCAACCTGCTGTCCGGCTTCTGGCAGGCACTGCGCGAAATCCGTCGCATCCGGCCTGACGTGGTGCTCGGAATGGGCGGCTACATCAGCTTCCCCGGCGGGATGATGGCCGTGCTGGCCGGTTGTCCGCTGGTGATCCATGAACAGAATTCGATTGCCGGTCTGGCCAACCGGGTGCTGGCGAAGGTCGCCGACCGGGTGGTTTGCGGCTTTCCGGAGGTGCTGAAAAAGGGGCAGTGGGTCGGCAATCCGGTACGTCCGGAAATCGCCCAGTTGCCGCCGCCCGTGGAACGCTTCGAGGGGCGTCAGCCACCGCTGCGCCTGCTGATACTCGGTGGCAGTCTGGGCGCGGCAGCGATCAATGAGATGGTACCGAAAGGCATCGCGCTGATCGCGCCGGAAGAGCGTCCGTACATCGTGCATCAGGCCGGAACGAAGCATCTGGAGCAACTGAAGGCGAACTACGCCGAGGCCGGGGTACAGGCCGAATGTGTCGATTTCATCCAGGACATGGCCGGGGCCTACGAATGGGCCGATTTGGTGCTGTGCCGGGCCGGTGCGTTGACCGTTGCCGAACTTGCCGCCGCCGGGGTCGCCAGCATTCTGGTGCCCTTCCCGCTGGCGGTCGACGATCACCAGACGGTCAATGCGCGTTTCCTGTCGAGTGTCGGCGCGGCGATTCTGCTGCCACAGGCAGAAATGACGCCCGAAGCGATCAGCCTGATCCGCAA
>CAYMYD010000118.1:0-7391 GCA_964394535.1 uncultured Propionivibrio sp.
GCCGCCGTCAGGCTGGCCATCGAGAAGCCGGGGTTTTGAAAGAGATTTTGCATTTTTGCTCTCCAGAAATGAAGAAACCCGCCAGAAGGCGGGTTCAGAGAAAGTCAGACAAGAAAAAGGTATCAGGCCGAATCGCGCACCAGCACGCCGCGTTCAGCCAATTGCTGGATGGCAGCGTTTTTCTGGGCAGCACTGATGCCGTTCGGCCAGACCAATGCGCCGCGCGCGACGATGGCGTGACGAGCGATCAGGATCGCGTCGTCGCGGTTGATCAAAGTGGCGTCGACCTCATTGCCCAGCACGCCGACAGCCGTTTCCGCCCCGTCACTGGCCGTGGGATCAAACCCCTTGAGTTTGGCCGTGATCGTTTCACGACCGACGACCGTGCCGAGTACAAGGTTCTGCGCGGCAGCGACGGTGTCCTGCTCGCGAGAGTAAAGGTTCGGCGCTTCGTACTTCAGGAGATCGCCGAGATTTTTGGGTTGAGAGACAGTAGGCATGGATTACTCCTTGGTGGTGAGTTTTTTGACGGCAGCGACCACAGGCGATAACTCGGGGCGATGCATGACTTCGGTATCGGCTTCCGGCGTGATGGTGGAATGGATGGGCATCACCTCAGATCGCGCTGCACGGGCTTCACATAACACGCGACGCACATCCGATTCGCTTTTGCCTGCCGCGATAAACCCGGCAGCCTGTTCATGGCAACCGGCGATCAGGCACAGTTCGGCAATGGCCTGCGCTGACTGGACAGCTTCGCGCCGGGCCTCGGCGACCAGTACCGCCGCCTGGTCGACACCGATCATCTCGGTCAGCGGTGTTTCGTTTTCTTGCATGGCATTCTCCTTGGAAGCAATGACCGCCTCGGTTCGAATGCGCTCCCGAGCCTGAGGCGGCTTGTGGTTTCGGGCGCTAAGAAACAGGGAAAAGTCGGCCAGTGCCGTTTCGAAGGAACTCACCGCATCAGCCAGTCCGGCCGTGATGGCATTGGCCCCGAAATACAGGCCCGCTTCTGTGGCGCGCACCGCATCGGCATTCAGCGAGCGCATCGCGGTGACGTGCTCGACGAACAGGCCGTAAAGCCGATCCACCTCCGCCTGCAACTCGGCCTTCGCCTCATCGCTGAGCGGGTGGTGGGGTGAGAAATCGTTCTTGTGCGCCCCGGCGGTCACGGCGGTATAGCGATAGCCCTCCTGGGCATCCTTGGCCGACTGGTCGATGTGCAGGGCGATCACGCCGATGGAGCCAACCCCGCCGGTTTCAGTGACGATGAGGCGCTGGGCGCTGGCGGCCAGGGCGTAGGCGGCGGAATAGGCGGCATCATTGGCGACGGCCCAGACAGGTTTTTGGGTGGCGGCGTGGCGAATCTGCCGCGCCAGCTCAAAGCTCCCCGAGGCTTCTCCGCCCGGCGAGTCGATATCGAGCAAAATCCCCTGCACCAGCGGATCGGCCAGTGCCGCATCAATTTCCTGGGCGATGCCGCCATAGCTCGTCAGGCCCGAAGCGGCTTCCATGCCCAACACCCGCTTGACCAGGGTGCCGTGAATCGGGATGACGGCAATGCCCGAAGGCTGTGCCGGTGTCACGCGCGGCACGGGGATGGCGAGATCGGCAGCAGGCGCGGCAAGATTCAGCCGTTCGCCGAGCACCGCCAGAATGACGTCAAGCTTGGCGCGATGGACGAGCAGGGGCGTCCCGAAGAGCCGGGCAGCAAGATGGGGCAGCATGAATTACTCCGTATCAAAATCAGCAGGGTCGGGAGGTGCGCTGGCCCCTGTCGCTGTCGGGGCCACTTGGTCATGCCGGGGATCCGAATCGAACACCAGCCCCAGCGCATCGGCGCGGGCGTTGTCCGCCGCAATTTCCCGATCCACATCCTCGGCGTCGTAGCCATAGGCCGAAATCGCTTCGGAGCGACTGGTGAGTCCGGCCCGGATGGCAAGTTTCATGGCGTTGAATTCCTTTTGCGGGTCGACCCACTGCCAGCCCTGCGGGATCCATTTGGCCGCCAGATACGCCCGTCGCTCCTGGGCATAGCCCGGCAAATGGAGCGCGCCTTCCAGCACCGCCTGGTCGAGAAAGGCCCGCAGCACCGGACGGCACAGTTGATGCACGATCACGCCGTGCTGGATGGCCTCACAGCGCCGACGAAACTCCAGCATCCCGGCGCGGATGCTGGAATAGTTCACCTGCGTCAAATCACCCGTGAGCATTTCATAGGTAATGCCCATCGCCGCCGCCACGGCCCGGAACTGCTGGCGCATGAATTCGGCGTAGGAACTGCCGACATCCGCTGGGGCCGAGAATTTCACATCCTCGCCCGGTTCAAGAATCTGCAGGGTGCCCGGCTCCAGCCCGGCCAGCGCGACTCCGCTGGCATCCGGCAGCCCTTCACCCATCAGACTGTCTTCGGGCGAGAGGCGCGTGATGAAACCGGCGAACATCGCGGCGGTCTTTTTGCGCACCAGCTCGGCGTCGTCGTACTGGTCGAGTTCGTTGAGTTTTACCAGCGCCCGGGTGAGCCAGGGCTCGCCGCGAATCTGGCCGGGGTGCAAGGGGCGGAAGAGGTGGATGACTTCTTCTGCCGGAACACGCACGGTCTCCATTCCGCCATTGCCTGACATTGGAGCCACCGGTAACCCAAAAGCGCCATCGTTCGGATGCGAACGGTGGAGGTGATAGGCGACGCGCCGTCCCAGCGCGTCAAACTCGATCCCGGCCCGGACGATATTTCCACCGGCCATTTCCCGGTTCATCGTCAGCGGCAGATGCTCGCCTTCCAGTACCTGTAGCTGCAAGCCGACCGGCAAACCATCCTCCGGACGCCGCCAGCGCAGGCGCACCAGCGCTTCGCCGCCTTCGAGCATGGCGCGACAGGCGAGCGCCTGCAAACCATAAAAGTCCGTGCGCCCCGTCGCGTCTGCCGTTTCGCACCAGTCCCGCCACAGCGCCTGCAGGGCTTCGCGCTGTACCGGCTGCGCAATCAGGCTTTGCGGCTTGATGCCGGTGCCGATGGCATTGGCGACAAAGGCCTCGACGCCCGCAGCAGCCCAGGCATTGCGCCGTACCAGATCGCGGCTCTTGGCGCGCAGTTCGTTCTGAGAAAAAGCGAGCGCCGCCACCGCACCGGGATTGCTCACCTGCCAGGCCAGGGCGCGGCGACCACCGCCGATGCCGTCGTAAAGCGGTGTGCCCCCCAGGAGGCCCACGGCCAGCCTGCGGCGCATCTGCTTGAGCCACCTCATTTCAGAATCCTTTCCCGGTTGTGACACGAATCTGCCGGGGCGCACCCGGCCACAGCCCGGTCGCCGCTGCCTGTTCAAAGAGGTCACGCTTGACCAGGTCAATCGCCGCCTTGAGCTCATCGACCGAGCGATACTCGACCGTCTTGTCACCAAAGGTGACGCGCTTTTCGCCCTTGACCAGCGCCGCTTCCAGGGCGTCGAGTTGGGCTTGGGTGTAGGCCATCAGCAGAACACCGTCAGGTTGATTTCAGAGGAATCGGCAAACAGGGTCGATGAACTTGCACAGCTGATGTCGACGTACTGGGCGGTTTTCTGGTCGGACGTGGCGCGCACGATGGCGAAGCGTTGCGTACTGCTATTGGTGCTGCTGCGCACCAGCGCTGTCCAGCAATAGTGGTTGTCAGGCAGGGCGGTGGCGAAGACAACGCGGTAGCGTCCCGCCGCCGTCCGGGTGACGCGGGCCACGTTGAACGAAGAACGCACGACGATCTGGTTGCCGACTGCACCAAAACACACCCAGGCCTTGGCGACCCCGGGATGGGATGCGCCAATCTTCCCTTTGATTTCCAGGGCAATACGACAGGCCAGCGCGCTGAGGCGCGACACGAGGCTCATCAGTTCAGCGCCCCTTCAAAGACTGCAACAAAGTCGGTGTCGGGGTTGCCGACATCACTGCTGGCCACCGCACCGATGTTGCTGCGGGCCTGCGACTGTTCCGCCACCGTCAGCGACTGCGCCGCATCGAAACGGACGCGATGGTTTACCGCCGCCAGCAGGGCGTCCAGACCGCTGGTACCGCTCTGCAGCAATTGCTGGATTTCCAGCAGGGTATCGTAGGCCGCGTCGGCTCCGCCCAGAATCTCGCTCTTGAGCGCGTCGAGCAGCGCGACGATCTTGGAGGACGAATAGGTACTCGTCGCCGCGATCTGGGCATCGTCGATGACGGTCGAGGATGCAACAGCCGCCTTGAGTTCGTTGATGGCGGCGACCAGGTTCGACTTGTCGGTGGTGGTGAGGTTGGCCAGGTTGCCGGCCTTGGCGCGGACGTCGTTGAACTCCTGCGCGACGCGGATGACCAGACTTTCGATACGGGTAGCAAGACTCATGTTTTTCTCCTTGAGAGGGTCAGGACAGCCAGCGGCTTTTGATGACGCGCCGACGGGGGTTGCGGTGGCCAGAAACAGCGAGGCCACCGCGCTGGGTGGCCTCGTTGCCGGGTTCGGTGGTGTGTTCTGGTGGTGCGCTGCTCGCCGTTCCCAACTGCCGTTCCAGTTCGCACCAGTGGCGTTCCTCAAAACGATCCAGCCCGGAGGCCGCCGCAGCGGCCCGGGCGTAGACGTAACAATCCAGCGCCTCGTTACGTTCCCGCAGTTTCTGCCACTCCCGTACCGGGAAGCCGTTGCGGTTGCGGCGGGTGATGAGCTGTTCGGCGCAAAGCTGCTGGATAAACTCGGCATCGACCTTGGGCAGATGCACAAAGCCGGCGGGGTAGCGCAGGCTGCGGCCATCCTCCTGGACTTCGGCGCTTTTTTTGAGGTTGTTGTAAAACTCCAGCTTGGCAATGCCGCCAGCGACCGGAAAGAGTTTGATGCCCCGGCGCAGCTTCTTGCCGCCCTGCGTCAAATCCAGTGCCGTTGGCGTACCGATCAGCGCTGCGCCGCGTGCGATGCCTTTGACGGCCATCATCCGGCTGTCGCGACAGGTTCGCACGAAGGCGTAGGCTTCCTGCGTGGCAAAACCGGTATCCAGGGCAAAACGCGCCAGCGGCAGCGCAGCCCCCGAGGCATGGGTCCAGGTTTCGGCGATCATCCGGGCCAGGGCTTTCCAGACCGCATCACGGGCGGTATCACCCATCAGCACCCGATGCTCGACCAGCCAGGATTCCTTGCCGCGCCCGAAGGCCCAGATCGAGGCCTCGATGCGATCCTTCTGTACATCGGCCCCGCCGACCAGGAGCAGGCCACCGTCCGGCACACTGCCGATCCGGTAGTCCTCACGCCGCTCGATGAGGCGTTGCCAGTCGGGGGCTTCACCTTCCTCGATCCAGGTTTCGCCCAGTTCCGTGTTCTTGAAAGTCTTGATGGCCGCTGCCGAACCGGATTCCTTGCTCACCGCCGCCTCCCAGGCAGCGGCAATGTCCTGCCAACTGCGCCAGCCGACCGGGCTGTAGAGCGATGAGAGATGAAAGCCTGCCGTCTTGCTGCCATTTTCTGGAGCCAGTGCCCGCCACTCGCCTTCTTCTAGCATTCGGGTCTTGTCACTCTCCGGAATCGGCTGGGTGCAGTCCTCGCAAATGTAGGCGACGGTTTCTGGCTGCCCCTTCTCCCAGCGCAGCTGCTCAAAGCGCAGCCACTGAAAATGGCCGCACTGGGGGCAGGGTACAAAGAAACGGCGCTGGTCACTGGCCTCAAATTCCCGTTCAATCGCACTGGCTCCGGCCAGGGTGGGGGTCGAGACGATAAAAATCTTGCGTCGGGCAAAGGTCCGGGTGCGGGCCTCGGCCAGGGAAATGGCGTCGCCCTCACCATCCACATCGGACGGATAGCCATCGACCTCATCAAGAAACAGGTAACGCACCGGCATCGAGCGCAGGCCGACAGCGCTGTTTGCCCCGGTCATCACCAGTACGCCGCCCCGAAACTCCTTGGCCAGAATCGTGTTGCCGGCATCGCGGCTCCGCGCAGGCGCAATCCGTTCGGCGAGCACCGCAGATTCTTCGATCAGCGGGTCGATGCGCTGCTTGGAATTGCGCTTGGCCATTTCCACCGTCGGCGACACGGCCATCATCGGGCCGGGGGCATGATGGATGACGTAACCGATCCAGTTGTTGCCGCATTCCGAACCGCCGATCTGCGCCCCCTTCATGAACACCACCCGCTCGACCGGTGAGGTCGGCGACAGGCAGTCCATGATCGCCTTGAGGTAGGGGGTGCGCCGGGTGCGCCAGCGGCCCGGTTCGGCAGAGGCTTTGCTGGACAGCATCCGGTGCCGGTCGGCCCATTCGGAAACGGTGAGCAGGGGATCGGGCGTGAGCCCTTCCCCCCAGGCGCGTTCGATCTCGCTGCTGCCTTCGTAGGAAAACACCATCAATCCACCCGGGGATGAATATCGCCCAGTTCCTGCAGGTGTTCGCGCACCGCCGTTTCCAGTGCGATGTGCAAGGAGTGGGCGTCGACGCCGAGGCTGACGGCCATCTGCGCCGAGATGCGGGCGGGCCAATTGAGCCAGGCATCGCGTTCAGATCGCGCCAGCCTGAAAACGTGAGCAATCGCCTGTGAGCGATCAATGAGTTCGCCCTTGAGACGGGCCAGACGCACCTTGTTGGTCTGCGCCTTGACGACTTCATTGACGGTACGGGCCTGCAGCAGCGAGGTGCCTCCTGTTGGCAAGGCCGGGGTCGCCGGATCGCTGCCGACTTCCCGGGCGATGACGGTTTCAGGGCGCTGCTGCGTGCCGGAGCGGGGAGGTTCGGAATGCTTTGCCCAGTCCCGGTCGGCCTTGTCCGGGTCGATGCTGCCATCGGCTTCGGGCGTGATGCGCCCGGTGCGGATGGCTTTGTGCACGGCAGTATCCGAAACCCCGCGATGACGGGCATAGGCCCGAATAGACAGTCCCATGTTCTCCATCAAACATTGTTGATGCTCCGGTGAGATTTCGCTTGGCTTCTCAATCAAACAGCGCGTTCATAGCATCGTCATCAACCCCACTACAGGAGACAAGCATGGACGCCAACAAACTGGACTCTCTGGGCAAAAAACTGGCCGATGCCGCACTGACGTTGCTGGTGCGCCTTTATCCGGCGGTGCGCCAGGCCTCTAACGCTGAATTCGAAGCCGCCCGCGCCGCGATGCGCGCCCGGTCGAGGTCAGTGATCGACGAACTGATTGATGACGCCAGGGCAGCGCCCGGCGTGGCGCATTTCGCGTTTCAGAGCGCTGCGTTGAGCCTGGCTCATGAGGGCATCCGGGTGCTTCAGGAAGCGCAAAAATAAATCATCAAGCCAGGCAGAAAACGCTTGGCTTCTCCATCAAACAGCGCGTTCATAGCATCACACCAACCCCACATTGAAAGGAAGACGCCAAGAACCAGATCGACACTCTCCACACCCTGATCGCCCAGAAGCATCATGGCATCGAAACCCTGAAA
>CAYMYD010000119.1:0-1879 GCA_964394535.1 uncultured Propionivibrio sp.
TGAACTCGTCGGTCTTGGCACGCAGCGCCTCGTCGGACAGCGCGCTGATTCCCGCCTCCAGCGCATTGATCTGGCGGACGACCGCCGAATATTGCTTGATCAGCCGATCATTGCGGCTGCCGAAAACTTTTTTGAGAAGGCCGGAAATCATTATGGGAACCGTTGGTATGCGTGAAAGGCGGACATTCTACCACGCGCAGGCAAGGCGATTGGGAGAAGAGAGAGGGGTAAGGAGGAAGGGTATGCCTCGGCTGTTTTTCAGCCCGTGCCTGACAAACGCCGTTTATTTCCGTAGCGTCGTCGCTGACAGACGGTTTTACCCTTCTTCCCTCTCTCAGCGTGACGTCGTCTTCGCCTTGACGCGTCCGGCATTTTTGACCGGCGGCAGGACAGCCTTGGCACCACCTTGGGCCAGCTGCGCCCCCATCTGCAGGAAGCGGGCCGGATCCTGCGCCGCGCCGCGATAGCGCACCTCGAAATGCAGATGCGGGCCGGTCGAGCGCCCGGAATTGCCGGAAAGGGCGATTTGCTGGCCGCGCTTGATCACCTGACCGACCTTGACCTGCATTTTGGACAGATGGGCGTAGCGCGAGGAAAAATCATTGCCGTGATCTATGTCGATCATGTAGCCATAAGCCGGATGGTACTCGGCGACAGTCACCACACCCGCCGCCGAGGCCACCACCGAGGTACCGATATCGGCGACGTAGTCGATGCCTTCGTGCATGGCCCCCACCCCGGCGATCGGGTCGACACGACGGCCAAAGGGCGAGCCGACGTGATGCGCCTCAATCGGCATGAGCGTCGGTAGCAGCGTCGCCTTGATCCGGCGTTCCATGAGTTGTGATTCAATCGCCGTCAGATCTTCGTCGCGCTGTTCGACCATCTGCGAGAGTTTGCTGATCTCGCGCTGCAATTCATCGAGCGACAGGGGTTGTGAAGGGCGGATCAGCGGCCCCCCCGAGCCACCGGTCGCCGGTTTGGTGTTCACTTCGCTTTTCGGCACGCTGACCCCCGACTGCTTGGCCACGCGTTCGCCGAGCAGGTCGAGACGCGTTACCTTGGCCTGCATCTCGCCAAGTTTGACGGCCATCGCCGCAATGTTCTCGCGCAGGAATTCCTCACTCTTGCGCTGATGGGCTTCCTGCACCGAAGCGACCATGCCGGAAACAAAAGGCAGGTTGTAGCGCACCCCCAACCAGGAAAAGAGAAATGATGTGGCCAGTGCAAAAACGAGAAAAGCCGTTGCCGACGCCACCATCAGGCCGGGCGTGATATTCAGTGTTCTGGTCCTGGCCAGACGATTAGAGACTAAAATGACGTGCATGTCGTTTCTCCTTCAGGTTCCCGATGTCTAACACCCTGGATCACTATCTGGAAACTGCCGACGGCGCCGGCAAACTCATGGCGCATGCGAAGCTGTTGATCAAACTGTCCCGGCTTTATCGCGACCTTGCGCCGCAACACTTGAGCCAAGCCAGCACACTGGCCAATTACAAATCCGGAACCCTCATCATTCACGCCGAGAATGGCGCAGTTGCGGCCAAGTTGCGCCAGATGGCACCACGCCTGACCGAGGGTTTTGCTCAGAAGGGAGTGGAGTGTAACGGCCTTCAGGTCAAAGTGCAAGCCCGGGAAAAGCCAGCACAATCAACGCCTTCCACCCTGAAACCACTAACTTCCGGAGCCGTCGGGGCCTTGCAGGGGCTGCGCGACACCTTGCCGGGATCGCCCTTGCGCACGGCACTCGACGACTTGCTGGCGCGTTCGGCTAGAGAGGAATGATCGCCAGCCGCTCCAGAATGAGCAGACCGAAGAACAGGAAAGCCATGAAAATGGCGTAGCGGGCAACCCGCCAGGAAAAGCCCAGATATTCACG
>CAYMYD010000119.1:1979-7282 GCA_964394535.1 uncultured Propionivibrio sp.
GCGCCTGATCTTCGAAGGTGACGTATTCCCAGGATTCCGGCTGCGCGAGCAGTTCGCGCGCCAGCGCATTGTTCAGCGCGTGACCCGATTTGTGTGCCGAGAACGCCGCCAGCAGCGGGTGGCCAAGCAAATAAAGATCGCCGATGGCGTCGAGCACCTTGTGCTTGACGAATTCGTCGTTGTAACGCAGACCATCACCGTTAAGCACGCGGTATTCGTCGAGCACCACGGCGTTGTCCAGGCCACCACCCAACGCCAGACCGTTTTCGCGCAGCCATTCGACTTCCTGCATGAAGCCGAAGGTCCGGGCGCGGGCCACTTCACGGGTGTAGGAGTGCTCGGCAAAGTCGATGGACACTTCCTGCCCGGTGCGGTCAATCGCCGGGTGATTGAAGGTGATTGAAAACTTCAGGCTGAACCCCTCGTAGGGTTCAAAACGCGCCCATTTGTCGCCGCCCCGGTCGCTTTCGCGTACTTCAATCGGGCGTTTGATGCGGATGAATTTCTTGGCCGCCGACTGTTCCTCGATACCTGCCGACTGGATGAGAAAAACGAAAGGCGACGCCGAGCCGTCGAGAATCGGCACTTCGGCCGCGTCCAGATCGACATAGGCGTTATCGATGCCGAGACCGGCAAAGGCCGACATCAGGTGTTCGATGGTACCCACCTTGGCCCCCAGACGCTCGAGGCAGGAACACATGCGCGTATCGCCGACCTGATCGGCCCGGGCCGGAAGATCAATCACCGGATCGAGATCAACGCGACGGAAAACAATGCCGGTGTTTGGCGCAGCCGGTCGCAGGGCCATATTGACCTTGACGCCGGAGTGCAAGCCGACGCCGGAAGCGCGGATCAGCGATTTGAGAGTGCGTTGTTTGAGCATGTGTCGTGAAGGATGGGCGAAAACAGCGGGATTGTAGCACAAGCCCGCTGCTTCCTTTTTGCGAAGAGCACTTTTTGGTCCTCCGACCCTCAGTCAGCCTGCTTGCGCAGGAAGGCCGGGATGTCGTAACGGTCGACGCCGCTGTTGGCCAGCGCTTCGACCGTCGTACTGCGACCCTTGCGCACGATGGCCGGAACGTCGTAGTCAACATTCGGGTTAACGCCCCCGTGTGCGTAAGCACCGTCCGTTCCCGTTGCCTGCAGCACCGGCGTATCGACCACGGTGAAGCCCTGGCGGCGGGCCTGCGCCTGACCGAGACCGGTGGCGACGACGGTGACGCGGATTTCCTCGCCCATGCCTTCGTCGTACACCGCGCCGAAGATGATATGTGCGTCATCGGCGGCAAATTCGCGCACGGTGTTCATCACTTCGTTGACTTCCTTCATCTTCAGGCTGCGCGTGGCAGTGATATTGACCAGCACGCCCTTGGCCCCGGAGAGGTTAACGCCTTCAAGCAGCGGCGAAGCCACGGCCTGCTCGGCAGCGATGCGCGCACGATCCACCCCGGAGGCGCTGGCCGAACCCATCATGGCCATGCCCATTTCGCTCATCACCGTGCGCACGTCCTCGAAGTCGACGTTAACCAGGCCCGGATAGTTGATGATTTCGGCGATGCCGCCAACGGCGTTGCGCAGGACGTTATCCGCCGCCTTGAAGGCTTCTTCCATCGACACGTCGTCGCCCAGCACGTCCATCAGCTTGTCGTTGAGGATGACGATCAGCGAGTCGACGTTCTTCTGCAGTTCGACGATGCCCGCTTCGGCCACTTTCAGGCGCTTGCCTTCGAAACCGAAAGGCTTGGTCACCACGGCAACGGTCAGGATGCCCATTTCGCGCGCCACTTCGGCGACGATCGGCGCTGCGCCGGTACCGGTGCCGCCGCCCATGCCGGCGGTGATGAAGACCATGTGCGCACCCGTCAGCGACTCGGCGATCTGTTCGCGCTCTTCCATCGCGGCATTGCGTCCGACTTCCGGCTTGGCACCGGCCCCCAGCCCGTTCTTGCCGAGCCGCAGCTTCTTGTGTGCGACGCTGCGCTTCAGGGCCTGCGCGTCGGTGTTGGCAGCGACGAACTCGACGCCCATCACCCCCTCGCGGATCATGTGATCGACGGCATTACCGCCGGCGCCGCCAACGCCGACAACCTTGATGACCGTCCCCAGATCGTTGATGCTGTCTTCCTTGTCGATGATTTCAAACATGGTCATGGTGCTCTCCTCTGCAAAAAAACGTGAAATGTGAAAAATGGGTGGCTAAAAATCAGAAATTCTTTTCGAACCAGGACCGCATCCGGCCAAAAACCTGTTTGACGTCGCGCGTTTCGCGCACTTTCAGGCCGCGCTTGCGCTGTGTCTGAGCTTCGATCAGCAGGCCGCAGGCGGTGGAAAAGCGCGGGTTCTGCACGACATCGGCGAGTGCGCCGCTGTATTTGGGGGCGCCGAGCCGTACCGGCATGTGGAAAATCTCTTCGCCGAGCTCGATCATCCCCGGCATCACCGACGCACCACCAGTCAGCACGATGCCCGACGAGAGCACCTCATCAAGACCGGCACGGCGAAGTTCGCCATGCACCAGCTCGAACAATTCCTCGACCCGCGGCTGGATCACGTCAGCCAATGCGCGCCGCGACAGCTTGCGCGACGGCCGGTCATCGACCCCGGCGACCTCCAGCACCTCCTCGGGATCGGCCAGTTCGGAAAGGGCGCAGCCGTAGCGCCGCTTGATGTCTTCGGCGGCGCGTGTCGGGGTGCGCAAGGCCATGGCGATGTCGTTGGTAATCTGGTCGCCGGCAATCGGCACCACCGAGGTATGGCGGATCGCGCCCTGCGTCCACACCGCCAGATCGGTCGTCCCGCCGCCGATATCGACCAGGCAGACGCCGAGCTCCTTCTCGTCGTCGGAAAGCACGGCATCGCTCGACGCCAGCGGTTGCAGCACCAGATCGTTCACTTCCAGCCCGCAACGGCGCACGCACTTGACGATGTTTTGCGCTGCCGAGACGGCCCCGGTGACGATATGCACCTTCACTTCGAGGCGGAAGCCGCTCATGCCGATCGGTTCGCGGATGCCGTCCTGGTTGTCGATGGAAAACTCCTGCGTCAGGATGTGCAGGATTTCCTGATCGGCCGGAATCGGCATCGCCCGCGCCGTTTCGATGACGCGGTCGACGTCCATCGCCGTCACTTCCTTGTCCTTGATCGCCACCATGCCGTTCGAATTGAAGCTGCGGATGTGGCTGCCGGCGATACCGGTGTAGACGTCACGAATCTTGCAGTCGGCCATCAGCTCGACTTCCTGCAACACCCGCGAGATGGTCGCCACCGTCTCCTCGATGTTGACCACCACGCCCTTTTTCAATCCGCGCGAATCCTGCGAGCCCATGCCGATGATGTTGAGCCGCCCTTCCGGATTGATCTCGGCGACCAGCGCCACGATCTTGGTCGTGCCGATGTCGAGCCCGACGATGAGTTCCTTGCTGTCCCTGCTCATGGTTTACCTTTGCCCTCGTTACCAGACGCTGCGGCAAAACGCAGCGCAAATCCGTTCGGATACCGCATATCCACCACGGCGGGACGCTTCCCGCCCACCGCCAACAATTCCGGGTAATGCTCGACAAAACGCGTCAGCCGCTGGAACACCGGCGCTTTGGCCTGCTGCCGCCCGAGCTCGACCACCATGCCGTCGTCCAGCCGCAGTTGCAGCGCCAGACGTGGCGACAGGTTCAGGGCTTTCGGCCAGCGCCCGACGGCATGCAACAAGGTTTCCGCCTGCTGGAAATGCGTCAGCATTTCCGCGGCCAGCCCGGTCGGCCCGGTCAGCACCGGCAAGGGATTGGCCGGTGGCTTGCTCAGCGTCGCGGTAAAGACCTCGCCGTACTGATTGACCAGTTGCCCCGTCGCCGCTCCCCAGAAAGCGACCGGCAGATGCTCCTCGATGTTCACCTCGATCCGTCCCGGCCACTGCCGCCGCGCATCGGCCCGGCGCACCCACGGCAGTTGTTCGAGCGAGGCCCGCAGCGCGTCCAGATTGACGCTGAAAAAATTGCCCTTGAGGTGTCCGGCCAGGGTGTATTCCAGTTCGTCCCGCCGCAGCTCGCTCAATTCCTGCGTAATCACCACTTCCTGCAGGGGAAACAGCGGCAAGCGCGCCGCCCACACCGCCCCGGCGACGAGCAAAGCCGCCGCGCCTGCCAGAAACAGCAGGTCGGAAATGGCGCTCATCAATTGCGGTCGGTTCCACATTGTTCCTACTGAATAAGAGGTGAAAAGTGAAATGTGAAAAGTGAAACGTGGAAATCAGGGCGCTGCACGCCGTATTGACGGAGTGACTTGCTGCTGACAAGGCTTAATGGACGGTCGGTTTTCACTTTTCACTCTCTTCAAGCACCAGCAGCACCAGTTGTTCGTAAGAAATCCCGGCGACGCGCGCGGCCATCGGCACCAGCGAGTGGTCGGTCATTCCCGGCGATGTATTCACTTCGAGCAGGTAAGCACGGCCGGCATCGTCCATCAGGAAATCGACGCGCCCCCAGCCCCGGCACCCCAGCGCAAGGAAAGCTTCCAGCGCCTGAGCGCGCAGCTCCATTTCACGCGCCTCGGGCAGACCGCAGGGGCACAGGTACTGCGTGTCGTCACGCAGATACTTGGCTTCGTAATCGTAGAAATCGGTCGCCGGAACGATCTTGATGATCGGCAGCACCTGCTCGCCGAGAATCGCCACCGTGTATTCGCCGCCAAGAATGGCCTGCTCGGCGATCACCAGCGCATCGTGCTTTGCCGCTTCCCGCCAGGCCGTCTGCAATTCACCGGGCTGGCGCACCTTGGAAACCCCGATCGACGATCCCTCGCACGCGGGTTTGACGAACAGTGGCAGACCCAACTGCCGTTCGACGGCGGCAAAATCGCTGTTTTCATCGAGCATGACGAATTCGGGAATCGGCAGGCCGACCGCGCGCCACAGCAGCTTGGTACGCCATTTGTCCATGCCCACGGCCGAAGCCATCACGCCACTGCCGGTGTAGGGAATCCCCATCAGTTCGAGCGCCCCCTGGATCGTCCCGTCCTCGCCGTAACGGCCGTGCAGCATGATGAACGCACGGTCGAAGGCACGCAGCTCATCCAGCGGACGTTCTGCCGGATCGAAGGCATGGGCATCGACCCCTTGCCGTTGAAGGGCAGCCAGCACCCCGGCCCCGCTTTTCAGCGAGACTTCCCGCTCTGCCGATTTGCCGCCAAAGAGGACGGCGACTTTTCCGAATCTGTTCATTTCAGTCTTCATTTTTCATCTGCCAATCTTTGCCGGAACGGCACCAATCGACCCGGCACCCATCGTCATCACCACGTCGCCATCGCGGGCGCTG
>CAYMYD010000120.1:0-7277 GCA_964394535.1 uncultured Propionivibrio sp.
CGGCGTTGGCGCGACAACGCCCATCGAGATGATGTACTTGAGTGCTTCATCGACGTCCATGTCGAGTTCGATGACTTCGCTTTTCTTCATGATCAGAAAGAAGCCGGAAGTCGGATTCGGCGTGGTCGGCACATAGACGCTGACGTACTCATCCGTCAGATGGCAGGCAATATCGCCTCCCGGTGCGCCAGTCAGGAAGGCGATGGTCCAGGAATCCTGATGGGGGTAGCGCACCAGCAGCGCCTTGCGGAAAGCCTCGCCAGACGAGGAAAACAGCGTATCGGAGACCTGTTTGACCGCGCCGTAAATCTTGTTGACCACCGGGATGCGATCCAGCAGCTTTTCCCACCATCTGACCAGACGCTGGCCGATGAAATTGGCGGCCAGAAGCCCGGTCAGAAAGATGATCAGCAGCGTGACGGCGATGCCGATCCCGGGGATGTCAACGCCAATCAGCGTGTGCGGATGAACGGATTCCGGCAAAAAGCGCAGCGAGCGATCAGCGACGGAAACAATCAGCGACAGCACCCAGGCGGTAATCGCCAGGGGAATCCAGATCAACAATCCGGTAATGAAATAGCGTTTGATCAACTGCTTGCGCACGCTTCGGCTCCGGGGCAGGTCTGACAGGCGGGCGGAACTTCCTTGGCCGGTTTGCTGCCATTCTTGAAATCAGTGGCGTACCAGCCCTGCCCTTTCAGTTGAAAACCGGCGGCCGTCAGTTGTTTGCGGTAAGTCGCCTGACCACATTCGGGACAGGTCTGTAAAACAGGGTCGCTCATCTTCTGTAGATGATCCTTTTCGAATCCGCAGGATTCGCAACGGTAAGCGTAAATCGGCATGTTCGATCTCGGTAAAAACAGGAAGCTTGGAATTATAGCGCCGGGAGAGAAGAAGAAGGAGGCAGGAAACGAAGCGTCTTCCCTCACCCCAGTTGCAGATAGGCCCGGCTCAATTCCTTGCCCCAGTACATCGCAATCAGGCCAGCCGCCGCCAGGTAGGGGCCGAAGGGGATCGGGATCTGACGACCATGCTTGGCCAGGACGATCAGTCCGATACCGACCACGGCGCCGACCAGCGAGGAGAGCAGAATGGTGATCGGCAGCACCTGCCAGCCCAGCCAGGCCCCCAGAGCAGCGAGCAGTTTGAAGTCGCCATAGCCCATGCCTTCCTTGCCGGTTGCCAGCTTGAAGCCCCAATAGACACTCCACAGCTCCAAATAACCGGTCATGGCCCCGATGACGGCAGAAGAAAGATCGGTGTAAGTGCCAAACAAATTGAACAGCAGCCCGCCCCAGAGCAGCGGCAGGGTGATCGAATCCGGCAGCAACTGGGTATCGGCGTCGATGAAGGCCAGGGCGATCAGTGCCCAGGTCAGTAGCAGCGCACCGGCACCCGCCCAGGTACAGCCAAAAACCAGGGCCGCCAAGGCGGACAACAAGCCAGTAAGCATTTCGACCAGGGGATAGCGGAGCGAAACTGCAGCCTTGCACGCCGAGCATTGGCCACGCAGGAACAGCCAACTCAGTACCGGAATGTTTTCCAGCGCACTGATGGCGTGACCACACGCCGGACAGCGTGAGCGCGGTGTAGCAAGCGTCAGTTTTTCATAAACGGGCGCGGCTTCTTCACGCAATTCCGCACACTGGCAAAGCCAGTCGCGCTCCATCATCTTCGGCAAACGATGGATGACCACATTGAGAAAACTGCCGACCATCAGGCCGAGCAGCGCACAGGCCGGGATAAAAACCAGCGGTGTCGCAAAACTCTCCATCAAACCACGGCACCCAGTTTGAAGATCGGCAGGTACATGGCGATGACCATGCCGCCGATCAGGGTTCCCAGAATAACCATGATCATCGGCTCCATCAGGCTGGAGAGGGCTTCGACGGCGTCGTCGACCTCGGCCTCGAAGAAATCGGCGACCTTCCCGAGCATCGAATCGAGCGCACCGGATTCTTCCCCAATGGCGACCATCTGCACGACCATGTTCGGGAACAGCTGGGTATTGGTCATGGCCGAAGTCAGGCTGGTACCGGTACTGACATCACCCTGAATCTGCTTGGTGGCCACCTTGTACACGTAGTTGCCCGCTGCGCCACCGACCGAATCAAGCGACTCGACCAGCGGCACACCGGCGGCAAACATCGTCGACAGGGTTCGCGTCCAGCGCGCCATGACCGACTTGCGTACCAGTGGGCCGAAAACGGGAATACGCAGGAGCAGGCGGTCCATGGCGAACTGCATGGCTTCCGAACGTTTCCAGAAGTAGAAAAAAGTAAAAATCCCGCCAAAGATCGAACCGAAAATCGCCCACCAGTAGGCGACAAAATAGTCGGAGATGGCCATCACGATCAGGGTCGGTGCCGGCAGGTCGGCACCGAAACTTGTAAACACCTGTTTGAAGGCCGGGATGACGAAGATCATGATCACCGCCGTGATGATGAAAGCGACAATGATGATCGCCACCGGATAAAACAGCGCGGACTTGATCTTGGACTTGATCGCCAGCATCTTTTCCTTGTAGCTGGCCAGACGGTCGAGCAGGGTCTCGAGAATACCGGCCTGTTCGCCGGCGGCAACCAGGTTGCAGTAAAGCTGATCAAAATAAAGCGGAAATTTGCGAAACGCCTGCGACAGCGAACTGCCGGTCTCGACGTCGGTCTTGATGTCGATCAGCAGCTTGCCGACAGCAGGGTTGTCATGACCACGACCAACGATATCGAAGGTCTGCAACAGCGGCACGCCGGATTTCATCATCGTCGCCAGTTGCCGGGTAAACAGGGCGACATCCTTTTCGGTGACCTTGCCGCCACCACGGAAGCTCTGTTTGCTGATCTTGGTGACGATGATGCCCTGCCGACGCAGCGTGGCATTGACCACGGTTTCACTGGTGGCCCGCTGCTCACCGCGAATGATCTTCCCGGCCTTGTTCTTGCCCACCCACAGGTAGGTAAACTCCTTGACTTCGGATGCCCGTTTTGACGGTTTCGCTGCTGTCGCCATGGTCTGTCCTTCCGCTGATCTGAACGTTCTCTGTTACGGCTGATTCATTGATTGGTACTGCCCAGCACCTCGTCGAGCGAGGTCAGCCCCTGTTTGACTTTGAGCAAGCCGGAACGACGCAGGTCATTGACCCCCTCGCGGCGTGCCTGCTCGGCAATATCAAGCGCGGTGGCGCTGGACATGATCATACGCTGTATCTCTTCAGTTACCGGCATCACCTGATAAACACCGACCCGCCCCTTGTAACCGGAACCCCGGCAACGATCGCAACCCCCCGGCCCGTAAAGCGTCCAGCTACCGTCCAGATCCTCCTGGTTAAAGCCGGCATTGAGCAAGGTATTGATCGGCACATCGACCGGCTTCTTGCAGGTGCACAACCGCCGCAGCAGGCGCTGGGCAGTGATCATCAGGATGCCGGAAGCAATATTGAAGGTCGGCACCCCCATGTTCATCAAGCGGGTCAGTGTCGAGGGCGCGTCGTTGGTGTGCAGGGTGGAGAGCACCATGTGGCCGGTCTGCGCGGCCTTGATGGCGATTTCGGCGGTTTCCAGGTCACGGATTTCGCCGACCATGATGATGTCCGGGTCCTGGCGCAGGAAAGCCTTCAGCGCCACGGGGAAAGTCAGCCCCTGACGGTCGTCAACGTTGACCTGGTTGATGCCCGGCAGCGGGATTTCCGCCGGGTCTTCGGCCGTGGAAATGTTAATGCCCGGCTTGTTGAGGATGTTGAGGCAGGTGTAGAGCGAAACGGTCTTGCCCGAACCGGTCGGGCCGGTGACCAGCACCATGCCGTAGGGACGGGAAATGGCGTCAAGGAGCAGGGCTTTCTGTTCCGGCTCGTAACCCAGCGCATCAATCCCCAGGGTAGCGCTGCTCGGATCCAGGATCCGCAATACGATTTTCTCGCCGTACATCGTCGGCAGGGTACTGACCCGGAAGTCGATGGCCCGGCTTTTCGAGAGTACAAGACGCATGCGGCCATCCTGCGGCACCCGTTTTTCGGCGATGTTGAGGCGCGAGATGATCTTGATCCGCGAAGCGATTTTCTCCTTGATCACCAGCGGCGGCGAAGCGATTTCCCGCAGGATGCCATCGACCCGGAAACGGATGCGGTAGCTTTTCTCGTAAGGCTCGAAATGGATGTCCGAGGCCCCGTCATTGATCGCGTCGAGCAACATCTTCTGGATGAACTTGACGACCGGCGCATCCTCGACCTCCTGCGCTGCGGCATCATCCCCTTTCTCTCCCGGTTCACCTTCACCAAACTCCAGGTTGATATCTTCGCTCGCAAGTTGCTTCAGCGCCTCTTCGGCGGTTTCGGAGAGCTTGGTCACCAGTGGTGACAGCTGCGACTCGCTGACGATGACCGGGTCAACCGCCATGCCGGTCTGGAAACGGATCTCGTCAAGTGCCCGCAGATGGGTCGGATCGGCAATGGCGACGGCCAGGCGGTTGCCCCGCTTGTACAAGGGGATAACGCGATGCTGGGCAATCAGTTTGCGGTCGATGGCCCCCTGTGGCATATGCGCGTCATCATAGGAGGCAATGTCGAACAACGGGAAACCGAAGGTTTCGGAAGCAAAGCGGGCAATGTCCGGCGCGGTCGCCTTGTTGGCATTGACCACCTGTTCGATGAACGAAGTTTTGCTGGCGGCCGCCTGGGTCAGCAACACCTCGGCTTCGGCTTCCTTGAGCCTCCCCGCCTGGACGAGCGCCCGCGCAAGCCCGCTAAGGGAGGATTGATGTGGATTGTCCGCCATGGAAATAAACTGGAATTACGCCCGGAAGCTCAGAAAATGTCAAAGTCAAAACTCATATTCCCTCGATAATGCATTGAGTTGATAGGGATTGTAAAGAAAAACGACGCTCCTGTTCTTTCTTTGACTTTCTTCAAACGCAAATCTCACACCCTTCCGAGCAACACTTCAGTGACAAAGCGGCTGCCCACGTAGGCCAGCAGCAGAAAGACAAAGCCGGTGATCGTCCAGCGCAGGGCGATGCGGCCGCGCCAGCCATAAATACGCCGCCCGAGCAGTAAAGCAGCAAAAACCAGCCACGAAGCCACTCCAAACAGGGTTTTATGGTCAAAAATCAATGGCTTGCCGAAAATTTCCTCGGAAAACAGAATGCCGCTACCGAGCACCAGCGTGAGCAGGACAAAGGCCAGGAAGATCAGGTGGAACAGCAGGCCTTCCATGGCCAGCAGTGGCGGCAAGCGGGCCAGCGAGGAATTGAGTGCATTCTGATGCAGCTTGCGCTCGACAATGCTCATGAGCACCGCATAGAGCGCAGCCAGCGTAAACAGGCTGTAGGCCAGCATGGCGGCGATGAAATGCAGGCGGAAAACCAGGGCGTCGGTGTGGGCGATAACGCGCATCTGCGGAAAAAACAACGGGAAGGCTGTACAGATGGCGGCGAACGGCAGAATCAGCGCTTGCATGGCATCCAGTCGCGTACGAAAACTCTCCAGCCAGTGGATGAGCACGGCCAGCCAGAGCATCAGCGAGAGGGCCAGACTGAACGAGAAACGCATGCCCCCGTCGCCGAACAGCAAACCATACAGACTGGTACCGTGCAGCCCCAGCGCCAGACAGAGCAAGAGGTGCTCCCAAAGCCGGATCGTCGCCGTTCTGGCCGGTAACTGCCAGCGCGTGCGCCAGAAATGGAAGCCCAAGGCTGCATAAAGCAGACAGGCCAGGCCGGGGAGCAGAAGGTGCAGTAGAATATCGGGCATTCCTCAAGTCTACACCAAGCCGGAAAGCAAATGCTCGATAACCTGACCCAGCGCCTGGCGCGCGTAATGAAGACCCTGCGCGGCGAAGCCCGCCTGACCGAAGCCAATATCACCGACGCGCTGCGCGAAGTTCGCCTGGCTCTGCTCGAAGCCGACGTGGCGCTACCTGCCGTCAAGAGCTTCATCACCTCGGTCAAGGAAAAAGCCGTCGGCGAAGAAGTCATCGGCTCGCTGAGTCCCGGCCAGGCACTGATCGGCGTCGTCCATCGCGAACTGACAGCCCTGATGGGCGAAGCACACAGCGGCCTGAATCTCGCCACCCAGCCGCCGGCCATCGTCCTCATGGCCGGCCTGCAGGGCGCGGGAAAAACGACGACCGTCGGCAAACTGGCCAAGCTCCTGGTCGAAAAGCAGAAGAAAAAAGTGCTGGTTGTCTCCTGCGACGTCTATCGTCCGGCGGCTATCGAGCAGTTGAAGACGGTTGCGGCACAGGCCGGGGCCGACTGTTTCCCTTCGGCGGTCGGGGAAAAGCCGGTCGACATTGCCCGTAACGCGGTCGATTGGGCGAAAAAACATTACCACGACGTGTTGCTGGTCGATACCGCCGGGCGCCTCGCCATCGACGAAGCGATGATGCGCGAAATCACCGAACTGCACGCGGCGATCCATCCGATTGAAACCCTGTTCGTCGTCGACGCCATGCTCGGCCAGGACGCAATCAACACCGCCAAGGCTTTCGGCGAAGCACTGCCGCTGACCGGCGTGGTGCTGACCAAGCTCGATGGCGATTCCCGCGGCGGCGCGGCGCTGTCCGTGCGCCACGTCACCGGCAAGCCGATCAAGTACGCCGGTGTCGGCGAAAAGCTCTCCGGCATTGAGCCTTTCCATCCCGAACGCATGGCCTCGCGCATTCTCGGCATGGGCGACGTGCTGTCGCTGATCGAGGAAGCGCAGAAAGGCATCGACGCGCAGCAGGCGGTCGACCTCGCCAAAAAACTGAAATCCGGCAAGGGCTTCGACCTCAACGACTTCAAGGAACAGATCGGGCAGATGCGCAAGATGGGCGGCATCACGTCGATGATGGACAAGCTGCCGGCACAGTTCGCCCAAGCCGCCAGCCACCTGCCTGCGGGCGGCGAAGACAAGATGGTGCGACGCATCGAAGGCATCATCAACTCGATGACACCGGGCGAGCGCAGCAAGCCGGAACTGATCAAGGCCTCGCGCAAACGGCGTATCGCGGCCGGTGCCGGCGTGCAGGTACAGGAAGTTAACCGACTGCTCAACCAGTTCGAGCAGATGCAAAAGATGATGAAGCAGTTTTCCAAGGGCGGCATGGCCAAGCTGATGCGGGGCATGAAAGGGATGTTGCCGGGCCTGCGCTAGAAATAAACACCCGGAACCCCCCTATACCCTGTACCTTATGCCTTGAACCCCCTATAATTTTGCCCCTGCCTGTTGTTCCCGGCAGCCTGCGTGGTTATTCCGGCGGCGCGAGCCGCCGTTTGTTTTCAAGGGGGTTGTAACGATGTCTCAT
>CAYMYD010000121.1:0-7153 GCA_964394535.1 uncultured Propionivibrio sp.
GCCAGTGCCTTGTTGAAGGTCGCACTGGGGCGCATGGCGGCTGAGGTTTTGGCGAAATCCGGGTGGTAGTAGCCCCCCATGTCGACCGGCTTGCCCTGACCGCCGACCAGTTCGCCGAGGATTTTTTCCTCGTTTTCAGTCAGCGCTTTGGCCAGCGGCGCAAAGTATTCCTGCAGCACCTTGTCCTCGTTTTGAGCCGCCAGCGCCTGCGCCCAATACTGGGCGAGATAGAAATGACTTCCCCGGTTATCCAGTTCCCCGACCCGACGTGCCGGTGAGCGGTTGTTGTCAAGGATCTTGCCGATAGCCTGATCCAGGGTTTTGGCCAGAAGCAGCGCCTGCGGATTTTTGAAGTTTTCGCCCAGATGTTCGAGCGAAACCCCCAGGGCGAGGAATTCGCCCATCGAATCCCAGCGCAAATAGCCTTCTTCCTGGAACTGCTGGACGTGCTTCGGTGCCGAGCCGCCCGCCCCGGTCTCGAACAGCCCACCACCATTCATCAGCGGAACGATGGAGAGCATCTTCGAGCTGGTGCCTAACTCAAGAATCGGGAAGAGGTCGGTGAGGTAGTCGCGCAGCACGTTGCCGGTCACGGAGATCGTGTCTTTCCCGGCGCGGATGCGTTCGATGGAGAAGCGGATCGCCGCTTCCGGTGAGCGGATGGAAATGTCCAGCCCCGTTGTGTCGTGATCTTTCAGGTAACGTTGCACCTTCTGAATCAGTTGGGCGTCGTGTGCGCGTTGCTCGTCGAGCCAGAACACTGCCGGGGTGCCGGTCGCACGGGCGCGCTGGACCGCCAGCTTGACCCAATCCTGAATCGGCGCATCCTTGGCCTGGCACATGCGGAAGATGTCACCAGCCTCGACCGGCTGCTCAAGCAGGGTTTGCCCCTTGGCGTCGATGACGCAGACGCGGCCTGCGGCGGCGAGTTCAAAGGTCTTGTCGTGCGAGCCGTATTCCTCGGCCTGCTGCGCCATCAGACCGATGTTGGCGACGCTGCCCATGGTTTTCGGGTCGAAGGCACCGTGCTTTTTGCAATCGTCGATGGTGACCTGATAAATCCCGGCGTAGCAGCGATCCGGGATCAGTGCCTTGGTGTCGTACAGCTTGCCATCGGCTCCCCACATCTTGCCCGACTCACGGATCATCGCCGGCATCGAGGCATCGACGATCACATCGCTCGGAACGTGCAGATTGGTGATGCCCTTGTCCGAATTGACCATCGCCAGATCCGGCTGTTGAGCATAAACCGCCTGGATGTCGGCCTCGATTTCAGCCTTCTGCGCGGCAGGGAGCGTGTTGATCTTGCTCAGGAGATCGGCAAGACCCAGGCGCGGATTGACGCCCAGCGTCTTGAAGGTGTCAGCGTGCTTGTCAAAAACCGCCTTGAAATACACCGAAACGGCGTGACCGAAGATGATCGGATCGGAGACCTTCATCATCGTCGCCTTGAGGTGCAGCGAGAGCAGCACGCCCTGTTGTTTGGCATCCTGTATCTGGGCGGCGTAAAACGCGCACAGGGCGCGGCGACTCATCACGCTGGCGTCGATGATTTCACCCGCCTGCAGCTTGAGCGATTCCTTGAGCACCAAGGTCTTGCCGTCGTCACCGACGAACTCGATGCGTGCGGTGGTCGCCTCGGGCAGGGTGAGGGACTTTTCGCTGCCGTAGAAGTCACCGGCGCTCATGTGGGCAACATGAGTCTTTGAAGCGGCGTCCCAGGCACCCATCTTGTGCGGGTTCTTTTGTGCATACTGTTTGACCGAAGCGGCGGCGCGACGGTCGGAGTTGCCTTCCCGCAGCACCGGATTGACGGCGCTGCCGAGGACCTTGCCATAGCGCAGGCGGATCGCTTTCTCCGCATCGTCCTGCGGGTTCTCCGGGTAATCGGGAACGGCGTAGCCTTGTGCCTGCAGTTCCTTGATCGCCGCCTTGAGTTGCGGTACCGAGGCGCTGATGTTGGGCAGCTTGATGATGTTGGCCTCGGGTTTCAGGCTGAGTTGGCCCAGTTCAGCGAGGTCGTCACTGACCTTCTGTGCTGCGCTCAAGGCTTCGGGAAAGTTCGCCAGAATCCGCCCGGCAAGGGAAATGTCCCGTGTCTCCACGGTGATTCCCGCCGTCCGGGTAAAGGCACGGACAATCGGCAGCAGGGAGTAGGTGGCCAGGGCCGGGGCTTCGTCGACCATCGTGTAGTGGATTGTTTGAGGTTTCATTTTCTTTCCTGATCGTTATGAGGTTCTTCCAAAGAAGAATATACCGTACTGAGGGTGAATCCGGAACGCGTTTTGACCGGTTCGTTCTCTACCGGTTCCGGAACCATTTCCTTGCGGAAAAGGGTAGCATGCGAACTTTGCCTGAACAGCACAGGCATGGTGTGAGGAAGCAAGCGGTGAGTGAGAGTGAGTTGTCCAGAGAAGCTGATTTCTCAGCGTTGCTGCCGACCCGGCCCAGCGCCTCGTCGGTCGATTTTGTCGTGACCGGCATCAAGGAACTACTGCTTAACCGCCATATTTTTCCTGGGGACCGGCTGCCGTCGGAAACCGAACTGACCCGCCTGTTTTCCGTGAGCCGGGGATCAGTACGCGAAGCGATGAAGATCCTGTCGGCGCTGGGCATCGTCGACATCCGCCGGGGCGATGGGACTTACGTGTCCCGTGGCGGCAATGAATCGCTGTTTGACCCCTTGCTGTTCAAACTGATTGTTTCTCAACCGGAATTTGCCGAAATCAAGGAATTACGGCTGATTCTTGAAAAAAACGTCGCCCGCCTGGTTATTGAGCGGGCTACGGACGAAGAGATTGCCAAACTGCGCGAAAGCTTCGAAAAAATGCAGGCGCTGCGCACGCAGGGAGAAATTGATCACGAACAACTGCTTGTCTGTGACCTGGAATTCCACGCGCTTCTGGGGCAGTCATGCCATAACCTGCCGCTGGAGACGGTTTACCGCTTCGTCATGCAGTATTTCAAGCCTTACATTGCTGACAGCCATCGCAAGCGCAGTGATCCGTACCAGGAACCGGTCGAATCGCATGAGAAAATCCTGCAGGCGATTGAGCGGCGGGATGCAAGCAGCATCGAGCAGGCCGTGGAGTACTCGATGGAAGTCTGGGAAAACCTCATCCTCGGGCAGGAGGCCTGAGCGCTTGCCCAGGCCTGCTGCACAGAGGGGCGACAAATTCCCGGCTTGTCAGCGATACAGTTTTTCCTGTTCCTGGTAATGGTCGAAGCGGGTGATCTCGTTGCGTTCGCGCATGCTGATCATCAGGTGTTCCGCGTTACCGGTCGTGCCTTCCTGTTTCAGGTGTGCGAGCAGTTCCTTGACCCCCTTGACGGCGGCTTTTAGCGGCGCGTTGGCGTAGAGCACCATCTTGAAGCCCATGTCGGCCAGCGTCTGGTTGGGAATCACCGGTGTTTTGCCGCCTTCGACCATGTTGGCGACATGCCAGGCTTTGATTGCAGCGGGAATCTTCTGCATCATCTCCGCACTGGTCGGCGCTTCGACAAAAAGCATGTCCGCCCCGGCTTCCAGGTAGGCATGTGCCCGCTCAATGGCCTCGTCAAAACCCGCGACGGCGATGGCGTCCGTTCGGGCGATGAGCACGGTTTCCGCGTCGCGCATGGCGTCCCTGGCGGCCTTGATCTTGCCGACCATCTCCTCTTTTCCGATGATCGCCTTGCCATCGAAATGGCCGCAGCGTTTGGGGAGTTGCTGGTCTTCAAGCTGTAACCCGGCGATACCGCAGGCGGTGAATTCGCGTACCGTGCGATAGACCATCAGCGCATTGCCGAAACCGTTGTCGATGTCGGCAATCAGCGGCAGGCTGGTCGCGTCGTTCATGCGTTTCATGATTTCCAGGCTCTCGCTCATCGTCGCCAGACCGATGTCGGGAACGCCGAGGTTCATGTTGGCGACGCCCGCCCCGGTGGCATAAACCACGTCGAATCCGGCGAGTTCGATGAGGTGTGCGAACAAGGCAGTGCTGGCACCGGGAGCCGTGATCAGCCCGTCGGCCTCAAGTAAACGACGTAGCGCAGTGGTTTTTTTCATGGAAGGATTCCTCGAAGGGTGTCAATCAGCCACTTGCTGCCGCCTGTTTACGGCGACGCATGAAATTGAGCACAAGCGGGGTAAAAATGGAAAGTACGCTGAGTACGAACAGCACCAGCGTAATCGGTCGCTCGAAGATTTGCATCAGATTTCCCTCGAAAATCTGATGCATCCGCAACAACTCCCGGTCGGCGATGGGACCAAGAATGACCCCAAGTACCACCGGCATGAGCGGAAATTCGTTGCGCTTCAGGAACCAGCCGATGATGCCGAAGGCGAGCATCAGACCGGCGTCGAAAGTCGCGTTACGCGAGGAATAGGCCCCCAGGATGGTGAACAGCACGATGCATGGCAGGAGATAGCGGATCGGCACCTTGATGATGCGGGCGGCGAACACGCAGAGCAGGAAGCCCATGATTGCCATCACGAACTGTTGCAGGAACAGCGAGGAAATGCTGGCGTAGATGACTTCGCGGTTGTCGATGAAGAGGCGTGGGCCGGGAATCCAGCCCTGGATCATCACTGCACCGAGCAGCATCGCCGTCGAGGCGCTGCCCGGAATGCCGAGCACCAGCATGGTGGCCAGGGCGCCGCCTTCGGAAGCGTTGTTGGCGCATTCGGAAGCGATGACCCCCTCAGGAATGCCGGTGCCGAATTTGTCGTACTGGCGCGACCATTGCTTCGCCTGGTTGTAGCTCAGGAGGCTGGCCACCGTGGCACCTGCCGCCGGCATGACACCGACGAGTACGCCGATGGACGAGCAGAGGAAGACCTGAATGGGGCGGGTGACGACCAGCCACAGGGATTTCAGGATACGCCAGGGGTTGAAGGTGGATTCCTTGGTGTCGACGACGAAGCCCTTGGCGGCGAGATTGAAGAGTTCCGGCACGGCGAGGAAGCCGATCAGTGCGGGAATCAGCGGAATGCCGTCGAGCAGGTAATAGGAATCCAGGGTGCCGCGCACTGCGCCGGAAGGGCTCATGCCGATGGTTCCCAGGAGAATGCCGACTAGCCCGGCAAACACGCTTTTCAGGATGTTGCTGGAGAGGCTGCCGACCACGGACAGGCCGAAAATCGCCACCATGAACATTTCGGATGGGCCGAACTGGAGCGAAAGATTGGCCAGCGGCTCCATGACCATGACCAGAAAGGTACAACCGATCAGGCCTCCGGCAACGGAACTATATAACGCAAGCCCCAGCGCCTCTTCCGTCTGGCCTTTCTGCGACATCGGGTAGCCGTCAAGCACCGTGGCGATGTTTGCCGGTGAGCCGGGGGTATTGATCAGCACCGCCGTGATCGCCCCGCCGAACAGCCCGCCGCTGTAGATCGATAGCAGGAAGACGAGCGAGGAGAGCGGCGGCATGTTGTAGGTGAAAGGCAGCATCAGGGCAATGCCCATGCTGCCGGTCAAGCCCGGCAAGGCACCGAGGATGAGTCCGAAGGTGACGCCACCGAACATCATCACAAAATATTTCAGTTCGAAAATCATTCCGAACCCGTTGATGAATGCCTGGAGTTCTGCCATGAGGGTTCTCCCGGAAAATCAAGAAAAGCCGGGGCCGACCCGCAGGGCGGCCCGGCGAGGGGTCAGAAACCGAAGACGCTGGTCGGCAATTCAACGCCGAACGCGTATTCGAACAGCGCGTAGAGCGTCAGGGTGACCACAATGGGCATCACGTACAGCAGCGTCTTGTTTTCGACCTCGAAGAGCATGAGGGTGGCGAAGACAAATAGCGTGGCTGAAACGAGAAAGCCTGCCCAGGGCAAGATAATGACCAGAAGAATGGCCAAGCCTCCGAAGGAAAGGATTCTTTTCAGGGAATCCTCTTCCTTGTTGGCAGCCGCTTCCTTTCCGCGTTCGCGCAGGATGTCGCGCAGATCGGTGGCCGCATTGATGAAGAACAGCACCACCATCAGGTAGTAGACGGGGCCGATCAGCATCATGTCCTGCGCCTTGCCGCCACGCACTTCCAGGAAGTAGAGCGTGGCCAGGCAAAGCAGGACAAACGGGATGCCGATGCGCTGCATGAGCTGGGGCATCATGGCAGCACCTCGCACTTATTTGGCCGCGTTGATGCGGTCCTTGTAACGGACCAGGAGATCGTGCAGTTCCTTGTTCATCTTGTCGCTAGCCTCGGGGCCGTGATAGGCGGAAACACTGTCCTCGCCGTTGCTTTCACGCAGCTTCACGTATTCCGGGTTCTCGAAAGCCTGCTTGTAGGTATCGACCAGCTTCTTGAAGCGCTCGGGATACTTGGTCTTGAATTCCTTGTGCGTGGCGATGAAGCGGGCCGAGCCAAGCCTTGGGAAATCATTGATTTTCAGCACTTCGTTGAAAGTCGGCGCGTCCGGCCAGATGCTGCTGCGCTTGGTGTCGGCAACCGCCAGAACGCGGGCCTTGCCCTTGATGGCCCGGTCGCCGTTGGCGTTGGAAGCCACGAAATCGACGTGCTTGCCAAGCAGGGCGGTACGGTAGCCGTTACCGGAGTCATAGGTCACGTCCTTGTAATCCAGGCCGAGCTTTTCCTTCAGTGCAACGACGGCAAGGTGGGGTGCGCCGCCATAGACAAGACCGCATTTCACCTGGCCGGGGCGGGCCTTGATGTCGTCGATCAGGTCCTGAAGGGTCTTGTGCTTGGATTCCTCATGCACCGCGATGGTGGCCGGATCGAACTGCTGGAAATTGATCACCGAAAAGTCGTCCATCGAGAACTTCGCATCCTGCAACACGATGCCTGCGCTCACGTACATCTGGGTGCCGATGTAGATGTTGGAACCGTCCTTGGGTTGTTTCAGGAAGAGTTCCGTGCCGAGCAGGGTTGCGGCGCCTTCGCGATTGCTGACGATGATGTTGGTGTCGAGCAGCGGCTCCCAGTATTTGATGAGCTGACGCGCCATCGTATCGGCGCTGCCCCCGGCTTTCCAGGGAACGATGCTGGTGATTTTCTTGCCCTTGGGCCAGTTGTCGGCGGCGTTCGCTACCTGCCCGATGGAACAAAGACCGAACAGTGCTGCTGCAATACCCATGATGACTGATTTTTTCATTTGATCCTCCGAGGCCAGAACAGGTAAAAGGGTTGATGGTCTGAAAGAACAGCACGA
>CAYMYD010000122.1:0-7117 GCA_964394535.1 uncultured Propionivibrio sp.
GCCAGACACCACGCCAGAACCCCCTGCGGGCACGTTCAACTGAGGTTTTTAGGATAAGGAGTCCATGAGATGTATGAACTGGGGGTAGTCCATCGCAACATCCAGCGCACCGAGCGGTCGATTGCTGACGCGCTGGCCCGTTTTGGCAGTGCCACGGCCCATGAAGCCATGGGTCGTGTCGGCTTGATGAAGCCCTACATGCGCCCGATTTATGCCGGTGAACCGGTCAGTGGCACGGCCGTTACCGTCCTGCTGCATCCCGGCGATAACTGGATGATGCACGTCGTGGCCGAACAGATTCAGCCCGGCGACATCGTCGTGGCGGCAATCACCGCCGAGTGCAGCGACGGCTATTTCGGCGACCTGCTGGCGACCAGCTTCATGGCGCGCGGCGCACGCGCCCTGGTCATTGATGCCGGGGTACGCGATGTCAGGACACTGAGCGAAATGGGTTTTCCGGTCTGGAGCAAGGCCATTTCCTCGAAAGGGACGATCAAGGCCACGCTGGGTTCGGTCAATGTTCCGGTCGTTTGTGCCGGGATGTGGGTGACGCCCGGTGACGTGATCGTTGCCGACGATGACGGCGTGGTCTGTGTGCCGCGTGCCATGGCCCAGGCAACCCTCGACGCGGCGACGGCCCGTGAAGCCAACGAGGCCGCCAAGCGCGAGAAGCTCGCCGCCGGCGTGCTCGGGCTGGACATGTACCAGATGCGCGATCCCCTGGCGCGAGCCGGACTCCGTTATATCGACTGATCTCCCCGAAAGCAAAGGACTGCCATGCAATTTGAAAAAACGTCCGGTTGGCTGGACTGGTATGCCAACCCGTCCCGACCGCGCTTTCGTCTGCCGTCCGGGGCCGTGGATGCCCACTGCCATGTGTTCGGCCCGGGAAAGCGCTTTCCTTATGCGCCGGAACGCAAATACACGCCCTGCGATGCCGGGAAACAGCAGCTTTACGCCTTGCGTGACCACCTGGGTTTTTCCCGCAATGTCGTGGTACAGGCCACCTGCCACGGTGCCGACAACCGGGCGATGATCGACGCCCTGCAGAACAGCAACGGACGGGCGCGCGGCATTGCCACGGTACGCCGCGACATCAGCGACGAAGAACTCCAGCTCATGCACGACGCCGGTGTGCGCGGTGTGCGCTTCAACTTCGTCAAACGTCTGGTCGACTTCACGCCCCGGGAGGAATTGCTGGAAATCGCCGGGCGCATTGCCCGCTGGGGCTGGCATGTCGTCATCTATTTCGAGTCGGTCGATCTGCCGGAACTGTGGGATTTCTTCACGGCCCTGCCGACGATCATCGTGGTCGATCACATGGGCCGGCCCGATGTCAGCAAGCCGCTGGACGGGCCGGAGTTCTCGCTGTTTCTGCGCTTCATGCGCGAGCATGAAAACGTCTGGAGCAAGGTGAGCTGCCCTGAACGCCTGTCACTGAGCGGTCCCCGGGCGCTGAACGGCGAACAGCAGGCCTACGTGGATGTCGTGCCGTTTGCCCGTCGCGTGGTCGAGGAGTTTCCTGATCGTGTTTTATGGGGAACGGATTGGCCGCATCCGAATCTGAAGGATCACATGCCGGACGATGGTTTGCTGGTCGACTTCATTCCCTGCATCGCGCCCACTGCCGAGTTGCAGCAGAAGCTGCTGGTGCGCAATCCGATGCGTCTCTACTGGCCCGAGGAGGTTTGAATCATGTCCCTGGAGAAACCCTACAAGGATATTCCCGGCACGATCATTTTTGATGCGGAGCAGTCGCGCAAGGGCTACTGGCTCAACCAGTTCTGCATGTCGCTGATGCAGGCGGAGAACCGCCGCCGCTTCAAGGCAGATGAACGGGCCTATCTCGACGAGTGGGCGATGAGCGAGGAGCAGAAACAGGCGGTCATCGCCCGTGACCTGAACTGGTGCATGCGCACCGGCGGCAATATCTATTTTCTGGCCAAGATCGGCGCGACCGACGGTCTGAGCTTCCAGCAGATGGCCGGTTCAATGACCGGCATGAGCGAAGAAGAGTATCGCCGCATGATGTTGCAGGGGGGGCGCTCGCCGGAAGGCAACCGTTACCTTGGCGAAGACGGCGATGCCCAGCCGCATCGCCAGCCACAAGGCAGCGGGCAGAAAGGAAAATCGTGATGGCAAAGATCAGCGCTTCCGTTTATACCTCGCACGTTCCGGCCATTGGTGCTGCCCTGGATCAGGGTCGGCAGGGGGACGATTACTGGCGTCCTGTTTTTGCCGGTTACGAGTTCAGCAAACAATGGCTCCGCGAGAACCCGCCGGACGTTATTTTCCTGGTGTACAACGACCACGCCACGGCCTTTTCGCTGGACCTGATTCCGACCTTTGCGCTCGGTACCGGCGCGGTTTTTAAGGCGGCCGACGAGGGCTGGGGGCCGCGTCCGGTGCCGGATGTGATCGGTTATCCCGAGCTGGCGGCACATATCGCCCAGTCGGTCATCCAGGAGGATTTCGACCTGACGCTGGTGAACCGCATGGCGGTCGATCACGGTTTGACGGTGCCCTTGTCGCTGCTGTGCGGTCAGGTGGCCGCCTGGCCGTGCCGGGTGATTCCGTTTGCCGTCAATGTCGTGCAGTACCCGGTGCCCTCCGGACGGCGCTGCTTCCAGTTGGGGCAGGCCATCCGGCGCGCCGTCGAATCCTTTGACGAAGACCTGAACGTCCAGATCTGGGGGACGGGCGGCATGAGCCACCAGCTTCAGGGGGCCCGTGCCGGGCTGATCAACCAGGTGTGGGACAACCGTTTCCTCGATCGTCTGATCGACGACCCGGCCGGGTTGTCGCAGGTGCCGCACATCGAATACGTCCGCGAAGCCGGTTCCGAAGGCATCGAGCTGGTGATGTGGCTGATTGCCCGCGGGGCGATGGCCGATGTGGGCGGCGGTGCGAAGCCGCTGGTGCGGCATCGTTTCTTCCACGTTCCTGCTTCAAATACCGCTGTGGGTCACTTAATTCTGGAGAACCGCTGATATGAACCAAACCATCAAGGTCGCGCTGGCCGGACCCGGCGCTTTCGGCATCAAGCATCTCGATGCCATCAAAAATATTCCCGGCATCGAAGTGGTCTCGCTGATTGGCCGCGACCCGGTACAAGCTCGTCTGGTCGCTGACAAATACGGCATCGGTCAGGTGACAAACGATCTGGCGCAAGCCCTGGCACGGCCGGAGGTCGATGCCGTCATCCTGTGCACGCCGACGCAACTGCATGCCAGTCAGGCCATCGCCTGCCTGCAGGCAGGCAAGCACGTCCAGGTGGAAATTCCGCTGGCCGACTCGTGGGCTGACGCGCAGGCGCTGATTGCCGCGCAGCAGGCCAGCGGCAAGGTGGCGATGGTCGGCCATACCCGCCGCTTCAACCCGAGCCATCAGTGGGTCAGGCAAAAAATCCTGCGTGGCGAATTCAATGTCCAGCAGATGGATGTGCAGACCTATTTCCTGCGTCGGCAGAACATCAACGCCCTCGGTCAGCCGCGTTCCTGGACGGATCACCTGCTCTGGCACCATGCCGCGCATACGGTCGACCTGTTTGCCTGGCAGGCCGGATCGCCGGTCGTCAAGGCCAATGCCGTCCAGGGGCCGATCCATCCCGAGCTGGGTATCGCCATGGACATGTCGATCCAGTTGAAAGCGGCCAACGGGGCGATTTGCACCCTGTCGCTGTCGTTCAACAACGATGGGCCGCTGGGAACCTACTTCCGCTACATCGGTGACACCGGCACGTACATCGCGCGCTATGACGACCTTTATGATGGCAAGGAAACGAAGATCGACGTTTCCCGGGTTGACGTGTCGATGAACGGCATCGAATTGCAGGATCGGGAGTTCTTTGCCGCCATTCGCGAAGGCCGCGAGCCGAACGCCTCGGCAGCCAGCGTGCTCGACTGTTACCGCATTCTCGGTGAGCTGGAAAAACAACTGGACTGAAAAGCTTGTCCGGTTGCCGGTGTGAAAAACAGTGAGGAGAGGAGCGCAAGCGGTTTTGCTCCTCACCCCTCACGCCTCACCCCTCACCCCTCACGCCTTTCTCCTTGCAACAATTTCCTCTCTACTCACCGGGCTCACCCGCCCGAGGCCGCCCGGCCGATATAGCGCTTCGTTATATCTATTAGACCGGATACCCGATTGTGAGCGGGGTATCGATTCGTCACCATGCAAGCGCATCAGAGAGAAGTTTTGTCTGATGGGTCCATTCAAAAAGCTGTTTTCCAGGAGAGGTCCATGCAAGAGATCGATACAGTCAAGGAACTTACCCCCTTCCAGTACGAGGTCAGAGTCAGCGCGCTTGGACGACTCCTGCACCGGCTCGCGCATCTGATGGCCATGATCGGCGGCGGCATTTTCATGCTGCTGGTGATCATGTCGGTCATTTCCATCGTCGGTCGCAAACTGTTCAACTGGGCCGTGCCGGGCGACATGGAGGTCATGCAGATGGCGGCGGCAGTTGCCTCAGCTTCCTATTTCGCGCAGTGCCACCTGAAAAGTGGCGACGTGAAAGTCGATTTCTTTACCCACAACCTGCCGGTTCGCAAGGCGGCCGCCCTGGATGCCCTGGGTTCGCTGCTGATGGGCTTCTTTGGTGCCCTGCTGGCCTGGCGAACCTTTGAAGGGGCGATGGTGCTCAAGGAGGTGGGGGAAACTTCGCCGATCCTGAATTTCCCGGTCTGGATTGCGCAGGCGTTCATGGTGCCTGGTTTCATTGCCCTCTCGGCCATCGGCTTCTTCATGTGCATGAATCTGCTTGAACAGGCGTTGGGAGAAAATCAATGAGCGGCATGACCGTTGGTTTCATGATGTTCGGCGCACTGATGTTTTTACTGGTGGTGCGTGTTCCGATCGGTCTGGCCATGTTCATGGCCGGTGCGGGGGGGTATATCTATCTGACCGGCAGTACGGTCGCCCTGATGAACCAGTTGAAGAACCTCGCCTATGCGCGACTCTCCAACTACGACCTGGTGGTGATCCCCCTGTTTCTTCTGATGGGCCAGTTCGCCACGCACGGCGGGCTTTCCAAGGCGCTGTTCCGTTTTGTGGCGGCGTTCATGGGACATTTTCGTGGCGGGATGGCCATTGCCTCGATCGGTGCCTGTGCAGGTTTCGGTGCCATCTGCGGTTCATCGCTGGCGACGGCAGCGACCATGGGGCAGGTAGCCCTGCCGGAACTGCGTCGCTTCGGTTACTCGGGTTCGCTGGCCACCGGTTGTCTTGCGGCGGGCGGTACGCTCGGGATCATGATTCCCCCTTCGGTGCCGCTGGTCATCTATGCCATCCTGACGCAGGAGTCGATCGGCGACCTGTTCATGGCGGCGGTATTACCCGGCCTGATTGCCATGTCCGGCTATATGGGCGTGGTTGCCTTGCTGGTGCGCCTCAATCCGGGTTCCGGCCCGGCCGGCCCGGTGGTTTCCTGGCCGGAAAGGCTGACGGCGCTGTTTCAGGTGCTGCCGGTGCTGCTGGTGTTTGTCGTGGTCATCGTCGGCATCTACGGCGGCTGGGCCAATCCGACGGAAGCGGCGGCTATCGGCGCAGCGGCCTGTGCCATCCTCGCGGTGGTGACGGGTGGCATGCGCTGGCGGGGTCTGATGGATAGCCTGAACGGTACGGCGCTGGCGACGGCCATGATTTTCCTGGTGCTGATCGGTGCCGACATGCTCAACACCGGCCTGGCCGTGTCGCAACTGCCCGTGGAACTGGCCACCATGGTCAAGGAGAGCGGTCTTCCTCCCTTGTTGATCATGGTGCTGATTCTGGTGACCTACATCTTCCTCGGCTGTGTCATGGACTCGCTGGCGATGATTCTGCTGACCATCCCCATCTTTTTCCCGATGGTCATTGGTCTGGATTTCTTCGGGCTGTCGCCCTCCGACAAATCGATCTGGTTCGGCATTCTCGCCTTGATGGTGGTCGAGATTGGCCTGGTACACCCGCCGGTCGGAATGAATGTGTACATCATCAATCGTCTCGCCAAGGATGTGCCGCTCAAGGAAACCTTCAAGGGCGTGATTCCCTTCCTGTTGTCCGACCTTCTCCGCATCCTGCTTCTGCTTTTCGTTCCCGGACTGAGCCTGTTTCTGGTTCATGCCTTCAAGTAGTCAACCCGTCACCCCGGAAGGAGATTTACCATGAAAAAAAATGCAGTTATCAGGATTCTTGCCGCTTCCGCACTGAGCCTGGGCGTGTTTTCCGCACACGCCCAACAGGTGGTGCTCAAGGTGCATCACTTTCTCAGCCCGACCTCCAATGCCCACGAAAATCTGATCAAGCCGTGGTGTGACAAGGTGGGCAAGGAGTCCGGCGACCGGATCAAGTGCCAGATCTATCCGTCCATGCAACTCGGCGGCACACCGGCCCAGTTGTTTGATCAGGCCAAGGACGGGATTGCCGACATCGTGTGGACGATTCCAACCTATCAGTCGGGCCGCTTCATCAAGTCCGAGGTGTTTGAGTTGCCGTTCATGACGACAACGGCAGAAAAATCGAGCCCGATCCTGTGGGAATACATCCAGAAAAACGCGCTCAACGAGTACAAGGGAACGAAGCTGCTGATTGCCCATGTGCACGATGGCTCGGTATTGCATATGGGTTCCCGGCAGGTCAAGGCACTCGAAGACCTCAAAGGCGCGAAACTGCGCGCGCCCAGCCGCATTGCCTCCAAGGTGATTGCGGCATTGGGCGCCATTCCGGTGCAGATGCCGGCACCGGCGGTGCCTGAGTCGATCGCCAAGGGCGTTGTCGATGGCGCGATGATTCCCTGGGAAGTGGCCACGCCGCTGAAATTGCAGGAAGTCTCCAAGGTGCATGTGGAAATGCCGGAAGGTCAGCCAAAAATTTCCAACAGCATTTTTGTGCTGGCGATGAATCAGGCGAAATACGATAGCCTGCCGGATGATCTGAAAAAGGTCATGGATGCCAACAGCGGGCTGGAAGTTTCCCGTTGGGCCGGCAAGGTCTTCGACATTCCGACGACACAGGCGCGCAAAATTGCCCTGGAGCGCAAGAATGCCATCAGCCAGATCAGCGCGGAAGAGTATGCACGCTGGGTCAAGGCGACTGCCGGGGTGAGCGAGGAGTGGGTGGCCGAGGCGGCTCAGAAAGGGGT
>CAYMYD010000123.1:0-2887 GCA_964394535.1 uncultured Propionivibrio sp.
TGGCAATCAAGACCTTCGTTTCGCGCTTTTCCGACGGCATCATCCGCGAAGCCTTGCTGCGCGAATTCAAGCGTGGCGGGCAGGTTTACTTCCTGCACAACGAAGTCGACACCATCGACAACATGCGCGTCAAGCTCGAAAAGCTTTTGCCCGAAGCGCGCATCGTCATCGGCCACGGCCAGATGAACGAACGCGAACTCGAACGCACCATGCGCGAATTCACTGGCCGCCGCGCCAACCTGCTGCTATGCACGACGATCATCGAAACCGGCATCGACAACCCGCACGCCAACACCATCATCATCAACCGCGCCGACAAATTCGGCCTCGCCCAGTTGCACCAGTTGCGCGGTCGCGTCGGGCGCTCGCACCATCAGGCCTACGCCTACCTCCTGACCCCCGGCGGCAACGACGAACACGCCGGCCTCACCAAACAGGCGCGGCAGCGGCTGGAAGCCATCTGCGCGATGGACGAGCTCGGTGCCGGCTTCTACCTCGCCATGCACGATCTGGAGATTCGCGGCGCGGGCGAAATCCTCGGTGAAAACCAGTCGGGGGAAATGCAGGAAGTCGGCTTCAACCTGTACACGGAAATGCTTAACCGCGCCGTCAGCGCCCTGAAACAGGGCAAGGAACCCGACCTCCTGCAACCCCTGGGCATCGCCACCGAAATCAACCTGCACACCCCGGCGCTCCTGCCGGACGCCTACGCGCCCGACGTGCATGAACGCCTCTCGCTCTACAAACGCCTCGCCAACGGCGACAGCCTGGACGACATCGCCGCCATGCAGGAAGAATTGATCGACCGCTTCGGCGAGCTACCACCGCAAGCCGTCGCGCTCATCGAAACACACCGCCTGCGTCTCCTCTGCAAACCGCTGGGCATCGTCAAGCTCGACGCCACGGCAGAGCAGATCGTCGTCCAGTTCGAACCCAAGCCACCGATCGAACCGATCCGCATCATCGAACTCATCCAGAAAGACCGCAACTACCGGCTGGCCGGACAGGACAAACTGGCCCTCAAGCGCCACTGCCCGACGCTGACCGAACGGGCGGCGGCGGTTCGTGAACTGATCCGGCGCCTGGGGGGCGAAAAAGGTAGCGCCCGATGAACGGCACCTTGATCGGCACAGCCCTTGTCGCGGCCCTGGTGCTGGCGGCTTATGTATTGATGCCGCCCTACAGCAACCCGGACTACAACCCGGCCAAACCCCATCACCGGCCTGACGGCTTCGCCAACCGCCACGCCGGACGCCTGCCCAAGCCGGACATCTGGCGCTGGTATTACGAGCGCCTGCGCGACGGACTGCCCAAGCCCCCCACCCGGCCAATCCCGTCCGTCAAACCCGACGCCGCCTTGCTCAAGGCCAATCACCCGCAAACCACCGTCACCTGGCTCGGCCACGCCACCCTGCTGCTACAGATTGACGGCCTCAACATCCTTACCGACCCGCATTGGGGCGAACGCGCCTCGCCCTTTTCCTTCATCGGCCCCAAACGTCACCAAGCGGTCGGTATCGCCCTCGCCGAGCTGCCGCCGATCCACGCCGTCCTGATTTCGCACAACCACTGGGATCACCTGGAAGAAGCCAGCATCCGCCAACTGCTGCGCGAACACGCCGCCACCATCCGTTTCTACGTCCCGCTCGGCGTGCAGCACTGGATGCAGGAACACATCCCCGGCGCCATCATCGCCGGTGACGGGCAGAACGTCTTTGCGCTGGACTGGGACGATGCCCTCCACCTCGCTGGCCAGACCGCCCCGGTGGAACTGCGCTTTCTTTCCGTCCAGCACTGGAGCGGCCGCTGGCTGCACGACCGTTACCGCACGCTATGGGGAAGCTGGGCGGTGCTGCACCCGGATTTCCGTTTCTGGTTCTCCGGCGACATCGGCTATTCCAAAGACACTCAGGAAATCGGGCAAAAGCACGGCCCCTTCGATCTGGCCGCCATCTCGATCGGCGCTTACGCCCCGCGCTGGTTCATGAAAAGCGCCCACCTCGACCCGGCAGAGGCGATTCAGGTCATGCGCGAAATCGGCGCAAAATCCGCCTTCGGCATCCACTGGGGCAGCTTTGATGGCATCAGCGACGAATCGCTCGACCAGCCACCGCAGGACCTTGAACACGAACTCGCCAAGACCCCCGGCCCCAGACCCGACTTCTTCCTGCTCGGCAACGGGCAGACGTGGGTGAAGCGGGAGCGATGACACCAGCCATCCCGAAGGATGGAAACTGCATAACCTGTGGATTCAAAATGGTTTTCATTATTCTGGAGAGCGCCCGCCAAGGCAGTAGGCGTGAGACAAGTAAAATCTCTGCTTGCAACGTCTCTTTGCTCACTTTCCTCCCTATCCAGTACCCTGTACCCTTCAGCTTTGAACTTTCCACCCTTTCAAGGAGATTCCATTGACCACTACCGCGCCTCTGATCCGCCCCTTTGCTGCCTTGCGGCCGCGCAGCGAACACGCCGCTGCCGTCGCCGCGCCGCCCTATGACGTGCTTTCCAGCGAGGAAGCCGTGGTTCGTGCCCAGGGCAAGCCTCACTCCTTCCTGCACATCTCCAAGGCCGAAATCGATCTGCCGCCGGAAGTCGATCATTACGCGCCCGAGGTCTATGCCAAATCAGCGGCAAACCTGCAAAAGCTGATCGACGACGGCATCCTGATCCGTGAGGAAAAGCCCTGCTATTACGCCTACCGCCTGGTCATGGGCGAACACACGCAGACCGGCCTGATTGCCAGCGCCTCGGTCGCCGCTTACGAGAGCGAACGCATCCGCAAGCACGAATTCACCCGCCCCGACAAAGAAGACGACCGCGTTCGCCAGATCGAAGCCCTGAACGCGCAGACCGGCCCGGTGCTGCTCGCCCATCCGGACAGCGACGA
>CAYMYD010000123.1:2987-7106 GCA_964394535.1 uncultured Propionivibrio sp.
TCCGCCGAATATTTCCTCGCCGTCATTTTCCCGGCACGGCAGATGCGTATTTTTGATTACAACCGCGTGGTCCGTGATTTGAACGGTCAGTCATGCGCAGCCTTCCTTCAGGCCGTGGCCGGGTACTGTATGGTCACGCCGGTCGAAGGGCGCGCCACGCCGCAGCGGGGCGGGGAGTTCGGGATGTATCTTGATGGACACTGGTACCGGCTGGCGATCCGCCCGGAGCTGGTGCCGACCGGCGATCCGGTGCGCCGCCTCGACGTTTCGGTGCTCTCCGAACAGATTCTCGGCCCCTTGCTCGGCATCAAGGACCTGCGCCGCGACACGCGCATCGATTTTGTCGGGGGCATCCGTGGCCTTGGCGAGCTGGAAAAACGCGTCGACTCCGGCGAAATGGCTGTCGCCTTCGCCATGTACCCCACCCAGCTTGCCGAACTGATGGCGGTCGCCGACAGCGGCGAAGTCATGCCACCCAAATCCACCTGGTTCGAGCCCAAACTCGCCGACGGTCTGGCTTCGCACGTACTGGACTGATTTTCACGCTGCAAAGGCTCTAAAAACCGCCACAGGGGCACGACGCTGTGTCTCTGTGGCGGATGTCATGTTTTACCAGCCAGGGCACTCCGCAGCCAGCCGATTCAGCGCCTGACGCTGTTCGCGCCAGTCCGGACAGATCGATTCGACGATGGCCCAGAAACGGCGGCTATGGTTCAGCTCTCGCAGATGGGCAAGTTCGTGGATGACCACGTAATCGACCACCGGCAGCGGAAAATGGATGAGCCGCCAGTTGAGCCGGATGCCGGTCTTCGGGTTGCAGCTTCCCCAGCGGGTACGTGCCGAGGACAGCGCGATGGGCGGCTGCTTCACCCCCAACTGCGCGGAAAAGTGTGCCACCCGTTCGGCAAAATGCTGCTGCGCCCGGCTACGCAGGGCTTTTTCCAGTTGCCGCCCTGTGTCGGCGGGCTGGCGCAGGCAGAGCGTCAGGGTCGGGCCGGGAAACGTGCTCCAGAAAACGCGATTCGCTCCGCTGGCCAGACGGACTTCCAACATTTCTCCAAATAGTGGCAGTTTCACGCCATCAACAATACGCAGCTTTTCCGGACGCTTCCGCTGCTGCCACTCATTCAGTTTCCTGGTCACCCAGTCGGCATGCTTGTTGATCAAGGTTTCGACTTCGCGCAGGGAAGCGCGCTGTGGCGCACTGGCACGCAAGCCACGGTGGTCGATCGACAGGCCAATGGTACGGCGGGCCGAACGACGCAGCACGTAGGGAACGACACGATCAGCCAGCGTAATACAGTGTGCCGACTCGCCAGCAGCCAACACGGGAGAAGCGTCTGCTTTCATCCTGAAATCCTCGCCGCAAAGGCGCGGAACACTTCGGGTCTTTGCGCCTTCGCGCCTTTGCGGTGAAAGATTTTGGCCTGTAAGCGGCTCACAGTTCGTGCAGGCGCCCCATTTCCGCCTCGACCCATTGTTCGGCCAGACGGGTGATTTCTTCAGCGCTTTTGCCCATGGGGTCGATCGGCGGGCCGATGCTGACGGTGATGATGCCGGGCTTCTTGTCGAAGATGCGGCGCCCCCAGAATTCTCCGGCGTTATGCGCCACCGGCACGGCCAGCGCGTTGGAAGTCCTCGCCAGCAGGCCACCACCGCCCTTGAAGCGGGCGGACTGACCCGGCGGGGTGCGCGTCCCTTCCGGGAAGATGACCACCGACATGCCGTTGTCCAGACGCTCCTTGCCCTGCCGGGCGACCTGCTTCAGCGCATCCTTGCTGGCGCTGCGGTTGATCGAGATCATCTGCGCAGAGGCCAGCCCCCAGCCAAGGAAAGGAATCAGCAGCAGGGAGCGCTTCATGACAAAGACCGCCGGTGGAAAAATCTGCTGCAGGCCGATGGTCTCCCACGCCGATTGGTGCTTGGCAAGGACGACACAGGGGCTGGCCGGGATGTTTTCACGGTGGATGACCCGATAGCCGATGCCCATGAGGTCATGGCAAAGCGCCAGGATCATGTTGTACCAGACCCGGACCAGGGCGAAGCGGAAACGCAGCGGCAAGGGGTAAGCGAGCGCCACTAGCAGCCCGAAAATTATGGTGAGGCTGATGGCGATCAGGGCAAAAAGCGTGACACGGATAATGACGAGCATTGTCTTGAGGGAGCTGTGGAGATGGAAGATGAAAAACGTTTGGATGGGCGGTCGCCTGGACTTATTTCACCGCTCGCCTTTCGTCGGCTTCGCTTCACCTGATTTGTTCAGAATGATGAAATCGACCGCGGCAGACAGATCGTCGAACACCGGCACACCGGCAGGCCATTGATCGTCGGCGGGTCGGCTCTCCTCCTTGCCAGTACGAACCAGCATCGGGCGCGCCCCGGCAGCAACTGCAGCTTCAACGTCGCGCAGCGTATCACCGATGGCATGAACACGGGCCAGATCGATGTTGAAACAGGCAGCAATCCGCTCGAACATGCCAGGCCGGGGTTTGCGGCAGTCGCAGTTGGCGTCGGGCGCATGCGGGCAGTAAAAAATGGCATCAATGCGCCCGCCAACCGCCTGCACGGCACGGTGCATTTTTTCGTGGATGGCGTTCAGCGTATCCATGTCGAACAGGCCACGTCCGACCCCCGATTGATTGGTCGCCACCACCACCCGGTAACCCGCCTGGTTAAGGCGTGCAATCGCCTCCAGACTACCCGGCAGCGGCTTCCATTCGGCAGGTGATTTGATGTAATGGACAGAGTCGTAATTGATGACGCCGTCGCGGTCGAGAATGACAAGTTTCATGAGGGCTGTGAGGAGTGAGGAGCAAGGAGTGAGGAGTGAGTCCGTGGGAGGTTTACTCCTCACCCCTCACTCCTCACTCCTTACTGCAGTCGGGAAATATCCGCCACGCGGTTCATCGCCTGATGCAGGGTCGCGAGGAGGCCGAGGCGGTTGGTTTTGAGGGCGGGGTCGTCGGCATTGACCATCACGCCATCGAAGAAGGCATCGACCGGCGCACGCAGCGCGGCCAGTGCTTGCAGCGAGGCGGTGTAGTCACCAGTCGCAAACGCGGCTTCGGCCTGCGGTGCAACCGCCAGCAGGGCGCGGTGCAGCGCCGCTTCGGCGGCTTCCTTGAGCAGGGCGGTATCGACCTGGGCCGTGACTTCGCCCTCGGCTTTCTTGAGGATGTTGCCGACCCGCTTGTTGGCGGCAGCGAGCGCCTTCGCTTCCGGCAGGGCAGCGAAGGCACGCACGGCGGCGAGGCGCTTGCGAATATCGGCCAACTGCTGTGGTTTCTGGCACAGGACGGCCTCAATCTCCTGTGCGCTATAGCCTTGTTCGCGCAGATTGCCGGAGAGCCGCTCGTAGATGAAATCGGCAATGGCGGCTTCGGCAGGCTTGAAGCCAGCAACTGCCGCAAAGGCAGCGCCCGCCGTCGCCAGAAGTTCGTCAAGCGGCAATGCCAGACCGCCTTCGGCCAGCATGCGGATGATGCCCAGCGCGTGGCGGCGCAGGGCGAAGGGGTCCTTGTCGCCGGTGGGTATCTGGCCGATACCGAACATGCCGACCAGGGTTTCCAGCTTGTCGGCGAGCGCCAGCACGGTACCGACGCGATTACGCGGTAGTTCGTCCCCGGCAAAGCGCGGCTTGTAGTGATCCTCGATGGCATCGGCCACAGCTCCAGGCAGACCGTCGTGCAGCGCGTAGTAACGGCCCATGATGCCTTGCAGTTCGGGGAATTCGCCGACCATGTCGGTCAGCAGGTCGGCCTTGGCGAGCCGTGCGGCGAGGGTGGCTTGTTCCGCGAGTTCGCCGCCACCGAGTTTTTCGGCAATGGCGCGGGCAATCGCCACAACGCGCAGCATGCGCTCGCCCTGCGTGCCCAGCTTGTTGTGATAGACGACCTTGGCGAGCCCCTCAACCCGCGATTCGAGCGATTTCTTGCGATCCTGATCGAAGAAGAACTTGGCATCGGCCAGACGCGGACGCACCACGCGCTCGTTGCCGCCGATCACGGCGGAGGGATCTTGCGGGCGGATGTTGCTGACCAGCAGGAACTGGTTGGTCAGCTTTCCGGCTTCATCAAGCAGCGGGAAGTATTTCTGGTTGGCCTTCATCGTCAGGATCAG
>CAYMYD010000124.1:0-5661 GCA_964394535.1 uncultured Propionivibrio sp.
GTGAAATCAGATTTCACTATTTGCAATCAGAAAAAAGTTGTTAGAATAGGAAGTTCCGGGGAGTCAGTTTTTTGTTCCGACTCGTCACTACGATTGCAGGTCTCTGATCCTGCCAATAACAAGTAGGGGACGGCTATGGTCGAGCACTACCAAGGCCTTATGGCCACTGCAAGAAAAAGGCGACAGCCGTCGACGGCTGTTGCCGCTTTTGCGTATCCCGCTTTCCCAGACTTCGATTCGCCGGTTCCAGCAGACCGCATATCCTCCGGACGTGCGGTTGAATTGTCCATCCTTCCTTCGGAAAGGTCGTCATGAAAGCCAAAAAAGCGAAATACCCAGGTACTCCCACAGTCATTCACGGTAACGGTGCCGTCGCGCACGTCATGAGCCAGGTTTGTGGCGGCGTGATCGGTTATCCGATTACACCATCAACGGAAATCGCTGAAATTTACGAGGCTTTCCGCGCCGATGGCGGGATCAACGTCTGGGGCAAGCACCCCTTCTTCTTTGAACCGGAAGGCGAACACTCGGCACAAAGCGGCGCGTTGGGCGCGCAACTCACCGGCGGCCAGTTCATTTCCAACGCCTCGTCGAGCCAGGGCATCCTCTACGCGCTCGAATCGCACTTTGTCACCGTCGGCAAGAAGGTCGGCGGCTTCGTGCTGCAGGTCGCGGCGCGCGTCGTTTCCAAGCATTCGCTGAACGTCATGGCCGGGCACGACGATATTTATGCCCTGCTTTCCTCCGGCTACACCGTGCTCTTCGGCTCCAACCCGCAGGAAGCGGCCGACCTCGCGGCGATTTCCTACCGCACCTCGGCGCTCTCGCTGATTCCGGTAGCCAACACCATGGACGGTTTTTCGACCAGCCACATGATGAGCGAGGCGCTGCTCCCCGAGCCCGAGCTGCTGCGTGAATACCTTGGCGACCCGGCCGGTCGCATCAAGGCACCGACTTTGGCCCAGGAAGTTTTGTTTGGTTCCAAGGGCCGTGTCTTCCAGTTGCAACAATACCTCGCCCGCCATGAAGGCGAATTTGCCGCGGCCGATCTCGCCGCCCTGAAAAAATTCCTCGACAGCAACGCCGCCAAGATCGAAAAGGACAACGACGGCGCGCTCGTCGCCAAAACGCTTGGCTGGTTGCCCGAAGCCCTGCAAGGCCAGTGGAAACGCCAGTGGCTCAACGCTTTTGAAAAAGGCACGCGCCAGCTCGTCCCGGCGCTGGTCGACGTGAACAACCCCGGCCTCACCGGTGCCGTGCAGAACCAGCCCGACTTCCAGGCCGGTGCCGCCGACCACCGCACCCACTTTGCCAGCGCCGTTCCCGCGCTGGTGCGTCAGGCGATGGACGAATACTCGGCCCTGACTGGCCGCCACTACTCGCCGGTGCACACCTATATGTGCGACGACGCCGATTACGTCATGGTCGGTGTCGGCTCGGTCACCGATGACGTCGAAGCCGTCGTCACCTACCTGCGCGGCCAGGGCAAGAAGGTCGGCGTGATCTCGGTGAAACTCCTGCAACCCTTCCCCGAAGCCGAACTCGTCGCTGCGCTGGCCGGCAAGAAGGGCGTCACCGTGCTGGAGCGTTCCGAGCAGACGGAACTCACCACCTTTGTCACGCAGGCCCTGTTCAAGGCGCGCGAAAACGCCGATCAGAAACGCCACGACGGCATCCCGGCGATCAAGGCCATGCCGCGTCTGACCACCGCCATCTTCGGCCTCGGCGGTCATGACCTGCAACCGCGTCACCTCGTTGCCGCCTTCAAGAACATGGAAAGCGGCAAGGGTGCACCGCTCATCTACCTCGGCTCGCAATTCTTCTCGAAGAACCCGGCCCCGCGCATCGCCGAACTGCAAAAGCGCATGAAGGAAGCCTACCCGGAAACCGTCGCCATGGCGCTGGAAACCGAAGCCAATCCGCGCCTCCTGCCGGATTCGGCCTTCCGTGTGCGCTTCCACTCGGTCGGCGGCTACGGCACCATCGCCTCCGGCAAGCTCCTGACCGACATTCTGGCCGGTGTGCTGAACATGAACTCCAAGTCGGCCCCCAAATACGGTTCGGAAAAGAGCGGCGCACCGACCAACTTCTACATCACCCTGAGTCCGGAACCGATCAAGATCACCAACGCCGAGCTCGAAGACGTCGAAGTCGTCATTTCGCCCGACCACCGGGTGTTCTGCCACGCCAACCCGCTGCGCGGCCTCGCCGAAGGCGGCACCTTCATCCTGCAATCCTCGGATACGCCGGAAGAAGTGTGGGCCGGGCTGCCACCCCAGGCGCGCAAGACCATTCGTGAGAAGAAGATCAACTTCTTCATCATCGACGCCTTTGCCGTCGCCAAACGCAACGCACCGACGCCGGAACTCGCCACGCGCATGATGGGCATCGCCTTCATCGGTGCCGTGGCCGGTCACGTGCCGCAGGTCACAGCCGGGGCTTCGCGCAAGGACATCCGCGACAAGGTGGGCAAGCAGATCGAAAAGAAATTCGGCTCCAAGGGCGGTGCCGTGGTCGAAGGCAACATGAAGGTGATCAGCGAAGGGATCGAAGCGACCGTCCGCGTCGACTACACCGGTGCCGCCTTTGCCAAGATCGACGCCAAACCCGCCCCGATTGCCCTGCGCAACGTCTCGCTGTCGGCCTCGCTGTGTCAGGCCGGTGGTTCCTCGGCCTGCTCCGGCCTCTTTGACCGCGAATACTTCAGCGACATCGTCGCCACCCCGTTCAAGGAAGGCACCATCGGCGAAGCGCCGGTGATGCCGGGTACCGGCCTCTTCATGCCGGCTGGCAGCGCTGGCTCCAAGGACAAGGGCCTCTTCCGCCGGGCCGTGCCGCTCTTCAACCCGGATCTGTGCACCGGCTGCATGGAATGCTCGCTGGTCTGCCCGGACGCCGCCGTCCCCAATTCCGTGCATGACATCCATGAGCTGCTGCTCACCGGCATCGCCCAGGTTGACGCCACCGAAGCCCAGCGCGAAGCGATGCGCGGCCAGGTCTTTGCGCTGACCGAGGGTATTCGTGAAGCCTACCGGCAAGGCAAGGAAGCACGCGCTTTCCACGAAATCGTCGCCGAAGTCGCCTCACGTCTGCCGACCAAGCAGGCGACCCTGCTGGCCAACCTGAGCAAGCTGGTCAATGTGCTGGCCGCTTACCCGGTAGCCCGGACGCGGCCCTTCTTCGATGCCATGGAAAAGAGCGCCCCCGGCACCGGTGGTCTGTTCGCCGCCAATATCGACCCGTGGAAGTGCACCGGCTGTCTCGAATGTATCGATGTCTGCGGCCCCGGCGCGCTGGCAGCCATGGATCAGGACGCCGCCCTGCTGGAAACCCTGCAGACGCGCTTCGAATTCATGAGCAAGACGCCGAACACCCCGGCACGCTTCACCGATGGCGCACTGGACGCTGGCGGTGAAACCAAGCGCCTGATGCTCGACCGCGCCAATTACTACGCAACGACCGGCGGACACGGCGGTTGCCGTGGCTGCGGCGAAGTCACCGCGATCCGTCTGGTGATGTCGACCAACCGCGCCATCACCGACAAGCGCCGCGACGCGCATATCGAGGAACTGGAAGGGCTGCTGGCCGCGCTGGAAGCCAAGAAGGCCGGTCTCGGCAAGAAGGAAAGCGCCCGCGCCCAGCGCATCAGCGAGATCATCGCCACGCTGGAAAAACGCCTCTACCTCTACGAAAGCGGCCCGACCGGCAACGGCCCCTCCGGCGCAGTAATCGCCAACTCGACGGGTTGCAGCAGCGTTTATGCCTCGACCTTCCCGTTCAACGCCTACAACGATCCGTGGGTCAACAGCCTGTTCCAGGACGCCCAGCCGCTGGCCAAGGGGATGTTCGAAGGCATCTCGGCGCAAGCCGTCGGCGACATCCGCGCCCTGCGCATGGCCCGTCTTGAACTCGACGACGCCTACGTGCCGGAAGAGCACGACAAGGCCTTCCGCTTCCTCTCGTGGAACCAATTCACCAAGGAAGAGCTGGCGCTGCTGCCGACGGTGATCACGGTCGGTGGCGACGGCGCGACCTACGACATCGGCTTTGGCGCGCTCTCGCGCATTCTCGCCAGCAACACGCCGATCAAGGTGCTGGTGCTGAATACCGGTGCCTACTCCAACACCGGCGGCCAGGCCTCGACCTCCAGCTTCATCGGTCAGGATTCCGACCTCGCCCGTTTTGGCGCGGCGCACAGCGGCAAATACGAAGCGCGCAAGGAACTCGGCCTCATCGCCTCCTTCCACTCCAACGTCTTCGTCTGCTCGACCAATACCGCCTTGCAGGGGCACTTCCTGAAGAACACCATGGAGTTCCTCACCTACACCGATTCGCCCGCCGTGCTCGACGTTTATACGCCGTGCCAGGGCGAACACGGGGTGGCCGACAACGTTTCTGCCCGTCAGGGACGTCTGGCCGTGGAAAGCCGCATGAACCCGGTTTTTGTGCACGATCCGCGCCGTGGCAAGAACCTGCATGACTGGTTCTCGCTTGAAGGCAACCCGGACCCGCAAAGCGACTGGACGACGACCACCATCGAGTATCTGGACGACAACGGCCAGTTGCAACTGATGACCGTGGCGCTGACCCCGGCCAACTTCGCGCTGACCGAAATCCGCTTCAAGAAGCAGTTCCGCAAGCTCGCCGCCGACGCCACCAATCTGGTGCCGGTGGAAGACTTCGTCAATCTGTCCGAAGCGCAGCGCGCCGGCAAGACGCCCTTCATCTACAGCACCGACAGCAAGAAGAAGCTGGTGCGTTACGCCGTCGCCGCGCCGATCATCGCCCTGGTTGAGGAGCGTCGCCAGCACTGGCATCTGCTGCAATACCTCGACGGTCAGCACGTCTCGAAGATGAGCAGCGAGTATCAGGCCGGTATCGCCGCCCTGCAGGCGCAGTTGAAGGAATCGGCGCAGGCGCGTGACGCTTCGCTCGACAGCTTCGCCCGCGCCATGTCCGAGCTGGCCGCTTCGAGCAAGGCCCAGGTCGGTAACGGGACGGTGATCCCGATCATGTCCGTCGGCAGCGCACCGGCCGCAGCGGCCCCCGCCGCAGCCGCCCCCGCCGCGGCAGGCGAGGCGCTGGTGACGATTGAAGATCCGAGCAAATGCACCAACTGCAAGACCTGCTATCAGGACCTCTCGGAACTCTTCGAGAAGACCCGGATCATGGTGAATGGCGAAAGCCGTGAAGTCGCCCACCTGATTCCCGGCGCACTGGAGCGCGTGACCGTTACCCCCGAACTGAAAGCGCGGATCAAGCGGGTTTCAGACAACTGCGATGCGGAGATCATTCGATGAGTACAGCCACCATGCCTTCCCCCCGGGACGACCTGTACCGCTACCTCAACGCCAGCAACACGCTGGAGAGTACGCGCTCACAGCTCGAAGCCCTGGAGCAATCCGAAGCCGTGGAAGCCTTCCATAACCAGATGGCGCTCCTGCAGCGCCGTCTGTTGCAGCAGCCGGAAGCCTTCCGCGACATGTTCATCGCCGACGGCAGCAATGCCATCGTCTGGGAGTTCAAGCAGCCGGAGCTTTCCGAAGCCTTCACCAAGACCTTCTGGGAGCTCCTGCTCAAGGACGACGACACCAGCAAGGTGCTGATGCGCTTTGTCTGGAACGTGCCGCTCTCGCTGAAACGCAAGTTCGTGCGCGCGCT